>JAIRMZ010000114.1 GCA_031258355.1 Holosporales bacterium | reverse complement strand
CGATGAAAGCCGCCTTATCCTTGGCATCCCTCAGTCCCCAGGACATCGATTATATCAATGCTCATGGAACATCGACGCTTGCCGGGGATCAGGCGGAGTTGTGCGGCGTCCAACGCCTTTTCGGAGATCGTCCCTCCGTATGGATGTCCTCGACAAAGTCCTCTACGGGACATCTTTTGGGGGGATCGGGAGCAATTGAGGCAATCTTTTGTATCAAAGCATTAGAAACCGGCATCGTTCCGCCTACACTAAATTTGCACAACCCGCCGGAGGGCAATACGATTGATCTCGTGCCGCATAAGGCCAAGGAGCGTCCTCTTAAGGTTGTTATGAATAACTCTTTTGGATTTGGGGGAACAAATGCGAGCTTGATTTTCAAAACCTTTTCTTAGCGGCATGACTTTGGCTGCAGAATCCCTTTCTTTTCATGAGGGGGATTTCCTTTCCTCTCTCAATTCAGAACAACAACGCGCTGTCATTATGCAGGGCACCCCTCTGCTTGTGCTTGCTGGTGCTGGAACAGGGAAAACACGTGTTCTTACAACACGGATCGCTTACCTTTTAAACAAGGCTTATGCAGGTCCTCAGGAGATTCTTGCCGCCACCTTCAGCAACAAGGCTGCCGCAGAGATGCGCCGCAGAACGCGAGATCTCGCCGGAGAACAAGCGGAATTCGTGTGGTTAGGCACCTTTCATTCCCTAGGAAGCCGTATCCTCCGGCGTCATGCCTCTCTTATCGGGTACAGTCCAGATTTCACTATCCTCAATGCAGATGATCAGCTACGTCTCATCAAACAAATCGCCAAGGAGAACAAAGGGCGGCGTATAGTCCCCTCAACGTTGGCGGCCAATGTCATCAATCGCTGGAAAGATCGTGGTCTTACGCCAGTTGATCTAGAATTCGCTCCTTATCTCTATGAGGGGTATCAAGACGTTTTCTCCCTTTATAAAGCCTATGATGCCGCCTTGCATCGCTTTAATGCGATGGACTTCGGCGATCTTCTTTTACAAACGGTCCGCCTCTTTGAAACCACCGCCTCTGTTTTGGAGAGATTCCGCAAGCAGTTTCGCCATATTTTGGTAGACGAGTACCAAGATACAAATGCGGTCCAGTATCAGTGGCTTAAACTTCTGGCTCCTACGGGGGAAAATCTCTGTTGCGTGGGAGATGATGATCAAGCGATCTATAGCTGGCGTGGTGCGGAGATCGACAACATTCTCCATTTTGAACGCGATTTTCCCCATGCACAGATCGTGCGTTTGGAACAAAATTATCGCTCGACCGCTCCTATCCTTGCGGTTGCTAGTTCCTTGATCCAAAAGAATACGACTCGTCTAGGCAAGACTCTTTGGACAGGCGCAGAAGGAGGGGCTCCTGTTCGTCTGAAAGGACATGGGCGGAGCCGCGAAGAAGCACAATTCATCGCTCAGGACATCCTTCGTTTACGCCAGCAGGGATTGGCCTTTGCGGACATTGCCATTCTTGTTCGTGCCAGCGCACAAACACGAGAGTTTGAGGAAGCGTTTATCGCTCTCGGCCTGCCTTATCGGATTGTCGGAAATATCCGTTTTTATGAACGCACTGAGATTCGGGATGCCCTCGCTTACTTGCGGATTGTTGCCATGCCTCACGATAGCCTGGCCTTTGAGCGCATTCTCAATGTCCCGAAACGGGGGTTAGGAAAGGTTTTCCTGCAAAAATTGCATACCCTGAGCCAAGAGCAACACTGCTCCTTATTTGAAGCAGCGCATAGTCTTATCAAGGAAACTACGCGACCCTCGGCCGCCCTTCAACAATTGCGCCTTTTCCTCGATTTCATTCTCTGTTGGCATCAGAAAATAGACACCCTTTCCTCCGCGGATATCCTCAAAGGGCTCCTGTCGGCTTCTGGGTATCGAACCATGTTGCAAGAGGAGAAAACGCCAGAAGCAGCGGGTCGCCTCGAGAACCTGGATGAATTTGTGCGCGCTCTTGCTGAATTTCCAGAACTCAAGGGGTTCCTAGATCACATTAGCCTTGTCTCAGAGTCTGCACCCTCTTCTCAAGCCGATATGATTAGTATCATCACGCTTCATGGTGCCAAGGGCCTTGAATTTGAGGCGGTCTTTTTGTGCGGCTGGGAAGAGGGAATTTTTCCGCATCCACGTGCGCTGGATGAAGGAAATATCGACGAAGAACGACGCTTGGCTTATGTTGGTCTAACCAGAGCAAAGCGCTTCGTCACCATTACCTTTGCGCGTCAACGTTACCTCTACAATCAGTGGCAAACAGCGCTTCCCTCTCGTTTTCTGCGAGAGTTGGACCTGAGTCAGGTGACCCTTCTTGGCGGTCTTGTGCGCGAAGAGATTGAAACCACCGCTCTTGCCGCAGCATCTCAATTTCATAACCCTCTCTCCTAACCTGCTTTTATTTTTTACATAAATACAAAGAAAGGCACAATTTTGCGGAAAGCAGGAAAGAAGGTTACACTTCTTTTGTAAAGAAACAGAGAGGAAATCGTGCGTATAGCCTTACAAATTCAAGGAAAGTCCTATGATTTTGAGGAAGTGCCAACGGGTTTCCAGATCGTTGCACGCCTGGGGTTAGAAAAAACAGCCCTTGCCCTTAAAACCCCACAGGGAACTCTGGACCTCGCACAGACGATTAAAGAAGGCCCTATTGCGATTTTAACGGCGCAGGATGTGGAGGGACTGGCCCTCATACGCCATAGTCTTGCGCATGTCTTAGCACAGGCCATTAAGGAGCTTTATCCTGAAGCGCAAATTGCCATCGGCCCCGTAATCGAGGACGGATTCTACTATGATATTGCCCGTGAGGAACCTTTTACCTTGGAGGATTTTCCGCGCATCGAAGAAAGAATGCGGGACATTTTAAAGCGTGATCTCCCCCTACAACGCGCTGTTCTCAGCCGCAAGGAGGCGCTTGCCCTTTTTAAGGAAGCGCAAGAATCATATAAGGTGCACCTTATCGAAGATTTGCCGCCAGGGGCTGAGATTTCTACTTATACGCAAGGTGCGTTTACCGATCTCTGCCGGGGGCCGCATGTTCCAAAAACAAGCTATCTTCCGCCACATTTTAAACTGATGAAGTTGGCGGGTGCTTATTGGCGCGGAGATGCTAAGAGCCCCATGTTGCAGAGGATCTATGCGACTGCTTGGGCAACGCAAGAGGATCTTACTACTTACCTTACACGTCTTGAAGAAGCGGAACGGCGCGATCATCGCCGTTTGGGAAAAGACATGACTCTTTTCCACTTCCAAGAGGAGGCTGCAGGCGCTGTCTTTTGGCATCCGAAAGGATGGTGCCTTTATCGCATCCTCCAGGATTTTGTGCGAAAACGTTTGGAGAAGAACGGATATGTAGAGGTCTGTACCCCTCAGCTCGTCGATCGTTCGCTGTGGGAAGCCTCCGGGCATTGGGACAAATTCCGCGAGAATATGTTCATCACTGAGACAGAGAACAAAGTGCTTGCAGTTAAGCCTATGAATTGCCCCTGCCATGTGCAGATTTTTAAGAATACTTTGCGTAGCTATCGTGAGCTGCCGCTTCGCCTAGCGGAATTCGGATCCTGTCATCGGAATGAGCCTTCGGGTTCTCTTCATGGCTTGATGCGTATTCGCGCTTTTACGCAAGATGATGCGCATATTTTCTGCATGCCCGAACAAATCTCTTCCGAGACAAAAAGATTTTGTACCCTGCTAGAGGATATGTACCAAGCTTTCGGCTTCTCAAAATTTTCCGTTAAATTTTCGGATAGGCCTATTAAAAGAGCTGGGACAGATGCGACTTGGGATCAGGCGGAAAATGCGCTTAAGCAAGCGGCTACCGCTGCGGGTCTGACCTATACGCTGAATCCTGGAGAGGGGGCATTTTATGGGCCAAAGCTGGAGTTTGTTCTTAAGGATGTCCTGAATCGCGATTGGCAATGTGGGACGATACAAGTCGATTTTGTCCTCCCGGAACGGTTAGGGGCGGAGTATGTCGGAGCTGATGGCGCGCGACACCGGCCTGTGATGTTGCATCGTGCTGTTCTCGGTTCTTTCGAGCGGTTTATCGGTATTTTGCTTGAGCATTATAGTGGCCACCTGCCGCCTTGGTTGGCTCCTGTTCAAGGAGTCGTGACAACCATTACCGAGGGCGCTGAGAATTATGCACGTGAACTTCAGGCTACCTGCGAAGAGGGGGGGCTGCGCATGCTTTGCGATTTACGCTCTGAGAAAATTTCCTACAAAATCCGGGAGCACTCTCTTGCGAAAATTCCTGCCCTGCTCGTATTAGGGAAAAAAGAGGCACAGGATCGTACTGTGACTCTTCGTTTTTTGGGACAAGAGAAACAGGAGACCCTTCCTCTTTCTGCTGCGATTTCTTACCTCCAGAACTGGGCGAAGGCTCCTTAAGGCATAACCTGGTTGATGCAAGCCTTCAGGATTTCTAAAGGAGCGGTTGTTTGTGCGACCACAGCAGCCTCGGCAGCTGCTTTTCTCTTAGCTAGAGCAGAAGAATCGGCAAAAAGAGCGTTGAGTTCCACAGCAAGCTCCTCCGCACAGGATACTTGACGTGCTGCTCCCTGTTTCAGGAAAGCGTCTGCCGTTTCTTGGTGATGATCCATATAGGGCCCATG
>JAIRMZ010000012.1 GCA_031258355.1 Holosporales bacterium | reverse complement strand
TTTTGCGTAAAAGAAGGTTCAACTCTGATAAACCGGAGTAGATAAGATCCCTCCTCCCGTCTCTTATCTAAATGATATCTGGCTTAGAACGCCAACCAGGGGCCTTCCAAGAAACAAAGCGCATAGCTTCCCTTTCTCCCCCTCGTGTCAAAGGATATAATTTCTTTCCTTTAGCTTTAATGATATAAGAACACATTGTAAGGATATAATTTCCTTCTTCTAATTTTCATGATATAAAGGTTCAATTTCTTGCTTTTTATTTAATAATACAGAAATTCATCTACCTTTTTAAGAAGACATTTTTACCACTCCCCGCGCACAGAGCCAATTCTCCATAGATAACAGTAGCCACTCTTTTTCAGCTAAACAAGTCCTTTTTCGCGTAAAAAAAGGCTCAATTCCGATCAACCAGGGAGGGAAAGACCCCTCTTCCTATATCTATTCCAACGATTCTGGCTTAGGGCGTTAATCAGAGGCCTTCCAAGAAACAAAGTACCATGGCCTCTCTTCTCCCCCTCGTGTCAAAGGATATCTATCCACCTCTGACCTTAAAGAATTCAACCTGAGATAAAAGCGCAATGACTTCTTCCTCCTCACGTCAGAGGATTTCTCTTCCCGATTCTGATTTAAAATAATACAAGGATTCATCTATCCGCCTTTGATTTTAATGACACAAGAGGGTCCATTTTTCCATTCGTGATTTAGTGTCACCTCAGATGGTAAGAATCGTGGGAAAGGCTACTTCTTTCTCAATCCCCATGGACATACGCGAAGCCAATCTCCCACAAATAACAGTAACCACTCTTTTTCAACTAAACAAGTTCTTTTTCGCGTAAAAGAAGGCTCAACTCTGATCAACCGGAATAGATAAGATCCCTCCTCCCGTCTCTTATCTAAATGATATCTGGCTTAGAACGCCAACTAGAGGCCTTCCAAGAAACAAAGTGCATAGCTTCTCTTTTTCCCCCTCGCGTCAGAGGATTTATTCTTTACGCTTTTGACTTTGATGATACAAAAATGTGTTATTTCGTCTGAGAAATTAGTATTTATTGATATGGATTCTCGCAGAGTGAGGATATTTCTATCAATCTTCCCCCGCGCGCGGAGCCGACTCTCCATAGATAACAGTAGCCACTCTTTTTCAACTAAACAAGTTCTTTTTCGCGTAAAAGAAGGCTCAACTCTGATCAACCGGAATAGATAAGATCCCTCCTCCCGTCTCTTATCTAAATGATATCTGGCTTAGGGCGTTAATCAGAGGCCTTCCAAGATAAAGACATAATAGCCTCCTTTTCTCTTCCTCGTGTTAGAGGATTTGTTCCTTACACCTCCTCTTTGAGGATACAAAAAGGATCCCCCCTTATCACCTCTGATTCTTCTGTTCAGAAAAGTAAATGTTCCTTTTGGGCTTTTATAGGATCCATCCTTAAACCACCTACGTTTCTATAACAAAAAGCCTAACAAGAGCCTTCCAAGAAACAAAAGGATTTATTCTTTACACCTCTGATTTAATGGTAGATGTACTATCTCTTAATTGCTTCCGTATAGAGGATATAATTTCTTTCCCATAATTTTTAACGATAATCACTCTCTTTCGGCTAAACAAATCCTTTTTTTTCCTTAAAGAAAATTTATCTATCTACTTTTGATCTTATAAGACAAGGATTCGCCTTCCTCATCTCCAATTCCGATGCTAGATGCATACCCTCTACTTGGCAAGGGCGCCGGCCATCCTTTCTTAAGTTCGTTGATCCCTGTATCTTTTATTTTCGGGTAATACAGATGCCAGATACGCCCCTAAGATTCATCAAGCCAGAGAGAATCATCAGAACTTTCCTGAAAAGAACGCTCATCTCTTATAACGAGTGCACTAGTATTGTTCGTAAAAGGGCCTTTTCCCTTTTTAATACGCCGTCTCAGGCGGTTATATCTATTCCTAACGTTGATACCTGTTCTTCCTGGAAAAAACCACGATATAAACTCGAATTTTGAGCCTATTTTGCCATACTCTTCAAGAAGTAGCTGATCTTCCTCTGGTGTCCATGGCGCTCGATTAATATCAGGCCTGAGATAGTTACGATATCTTTCCCGGCATTGACGAGCGTTTCTTCCTGGCATCTGCTGCACAATGGCACCCCAATTGTTCGTTCCCATATTTTCTACGAGCGCGCTTAAGCGCTCATCTTCTTGAGAAGAAAACATCTGTCGCGCATGATGTTTACCGTCCTCTTGTTGTTGAGGCAGATCATCGTCGCCCCTTAGCATCCCCTGGCTGCAGTCGCAACAAACCGCCAGCAGTAATTCTGATATAAAAACAAGTTTCCAGGATTTCATCGATCTTCACTCTTTTATATTAAGTTTAATATATTATACATTAGATAATTAATCAATATGTTTTATGGAGAAACTTGCTTCCTTCATAAATAACGTAATGTTCCTCTATGCAAAAAAGAGGCAACAAGACAAGTCTTTCAAGATACTTATACACAAGCTGCTTTTTTCTTGAGAAAAAGAGCAGACATTTAAGCAAGCCTTTAATTAAAACATATGACACTGACAGTAACACAAAAACAATCCCATGAATACAACGAGTTACTTCTTTATGCTTTCGGTAATAAGAACAATGTAACCAGTGCCCAGGAAAGGATATCCCAAGCCACTATACAAGATTTATCCACAAACTTATCCACAGCTTTGTTAAGGGACATTGGCATAGGGAAATAGCTTTTCCCGTTCCTTGGCCAAGACATCAACTTTTGTTAGCGATCTCCATTTCCCTTCACGGCATTTTGGCCCTCAAAAGGGGCATCAACGCATCTAGTCTTGTGCTTCTTTTTGTAAAACGCCACCCTATCTCCTCCTACGGTAGGAGAAAAATGTGGCGGAGAATATTGAAAAGAACATATGGGAAATTTTGACTCAAATTGAACCGGAAACGTCTCGTTTACAGGAGACGCCTCATCGTGTTGCAAAGTCTTATATGGAGCTTTTTGAAGGCTACGCACAATCTCCAGAACAGATTGTCGGAAGCGCGCTATACAAAACTCCAACGCAAGAAATGGTTGTTTTGCGTGACATTCCGTTCTCTTCACATTGCGAGCATCATATGCTCCCCATTATCGGGTACGTGCATATCGGTTATATGCCCGATACCTCTATCATTGGCGCCAGCAAGCTTGCCCGTCTCGTAGACTGCTTCGCTCATAGACTTCAGTTGCAAGAACGTCTTACGGTTGCCCTTGTCGAAGCCTTGACGCTTATCTTAAAGCCCAAAGGTGTTGCTGTTGGCATGGCAGCGGAGCATTACTGCATCACACAAAGGGGAACGAAGAAGAAGGGTACGCAGCTGGTAACCCAGCACTTCTCAGGTGTTTTTTGTACAGACCGAGTGCTCAGGCAAGAATTTTTGAGAACGAGCCGACTCTAAAATCTCCTCTCCCGTTTCTTTAAAATGTAAATTTTCTGTATGCTATTGGGGGCATCGTGAAGTGTGACTGTGCAAAAAGAAAGATTTGGTATTTTCTTCTGTCCGACCGTTCGGGCAACAGAGGAGATCGCCACACGCCTAGCCCCGCTCCTTTTCGCTCAGGATGTTATCCTCCTTCAAGGAAATCTCGGGGTGGGAAAAACGACATTTGCTCAGGCACTGATCCGCGCTTGCGCTGTGTCTTCCTGCACGCCTAAGAGCCCGACGTTCCCTTGCGTTTTGGAGTACAAAGTCGCACAAGGGCGTCTCTTACATTGCGATTTCTATCGGCTTCGTCATGCAGATGAGGTTTTTTCTTTCAATCTCGAAGATGTCTTAGAGCGCGATATTCTCCTTGTAGAGTGGGCGGAGCGCGCCCCTCCCGACTTTTTCCCGCAAGACCATCTTGTGATCCAATTTGGCATGCGGCCAGCTGGCCGTTTCCTCCATATATCAGGGAGTCCTGCCTGGAAAGCACGCATTGAATCGCTAGCGCTTCCAGAAAGCTAAATCTTCGTGACGGTTTTCGCGATCCCGTCCTCTGTCTCTTTCCTCGATACACTCGCCACACATATTTTAAAAAACCACCACACTTCTCATAACCTCCTGGCTTTGCGCCGTGTCCAGCTCCTTCTTCCCACGAGACGCTCTTGGCGAAAATTTCAGGAGGCCCTTAAAAGGCAGGCGCATTTCCCTTTTCTCTTTCCACAAGGGCAGGCGATCACCTCTTCTCAGGAGGAAACGGTCGAAAATCTCTCACGAACTTTGAAGTTTTTCGCTTTTCTTCAGGATTTTTTTCAGAAACGCGCTATTCCTTTTTCGCCTCAATCCCTCCTTTCCAACCTACCCGCCCTTTTGGCGCTTCTGGAGGAGTCGGTTCTCTACGAAGATCCAAAGATGAAAGCCCCTCCTATCATTTCTGACCGAGAGGGGCTTTTTTGTTCTCTACGGGAAGCTTTCCTCGAGGAGGCCTCTTGTCGTGCCTTATTCGGGAGTATCCAGACATTAGAGAATGTCCAACGGCTCATCCAACAGATCCTTTCTTCCTCATCGAAGAACCCTGTGGTTTTGGCAGGAGTGACCGCTCTCTTTCCCCAAATGCGCACGTTGTTTCAGTTGATTGCGCGAAGGCCACAGAATAGTATCGTGCTTCCGGGACTTATTCCTTTAAGTGCTCGGCAACAGGCTGTTCTCGAGCCAGTACATCCCCAGTACGCTTTGTACCAAATCCTTCAAACGATCTCTTGTCCTTTGGAGGAAGTGGTTTTCTTGGGAGAGGCTCCTCCCCGCGAAAAGCGGAACGTTTATCCTATAGCGCTGGCACTCCTCCCTTTGGAGGCTGGTCCCAGTACGCCCCTTCTGCCAGAGGGGACATTGATAGAAACCCAGCACCCTCAAGAAGAAGCACGTCTTATTGCTGTCCTATTGCGTGAGGTGTTGGAAACACCAGGAAAAACAGCGGCTCTCGTCACTATGGACACAGAACTTGCGCACAGCGTGGTGCAGCATTTACGGCGTTGGCATCTCACTGCCGATATCTCGCAAGGCCCCCCTTGGGCACAGACTCTGGAAGGATCTTTAGCCTTACTCTGTGCAGAAGCGCTTGAAGAAGCGTTTTCTCCCTTATCGCTCTTGGCGCTTCTCAAACATCCTTTAAGTGCTGTACCACGTGAGGCTGTTTGGGTCTTAGAGAGGGAGCTGAGGGCGGGGACCTCTCCAACTCTTTTAGAAAAGCCAGCTTACCTAAAAGAGCTCTTTGCCTGTCTTCCCCCAGAAGGAGCGGATACTGCTCGATATGTTCAATGCCATGAACGCCTCTTTCGAACAGTTTTAACACCGGAATTTCAAGGAGAAGTCCCTTTTTTCTCATTTTTGAGGACACTTACTCATCTTTCCCTTTCCCGTACGGGATATCGACGCTTTTTCTCTCAGTTGTTGCAGATATCGAGGTGTTACCGCCCCGAGGCGTCTTCTACTTCTGTGCGCTTGTTTATTTGGGGGCCATTGGAGGCGCGTTTATTGTCTGTTGATCGCCTTATCCTTGGGGGACTTAACGAGGATGTTTGGACGCAGGCGCCAAACCCTTGGCTTTCTCCTCAAGAGCGCCAGCATCTCGGCTTGCCTTTTCGAGAACAGCGGCAAGGGTTGCTTGCCCAGGATTTTGTTGCGGCCTTTGGGTCTCTTGAAGTCTTTCTGACAAGGACCTGTTGGAAAGAAGGAACGCCAACCTCTCCTGTCCCTTGGTTGAGACAATGGGAAGGCGCTTTTGGGTCTCTCACCCCTTGGCGCGCTAAAGCAAAATCATACAGCATTTTCACGGAAGGCTTATGTGGACGGGAGAAAGTTTCCTGCCCTACTCATCCCTGTCCTTGTCCCCCCATTTCCATGCGTCCGAAGGAATTGCCTGTGACGCAGATCGCAGTCCTTCTTCGGAACCCTTATGCGATATACGCGCGTTACATTCTGGGGTTGAAACCGATGGATTCGATTTCTGAGGAGAAGGTTCCCTTGCTTCGTGGTCAGTATCTCCATACGGTCCTGGACGATATGGTGCATCACCTACCGAAAAAGGAGGAGATCGCTGATTTTGTCACACAGCTCTTGCAGACACGATTTCCCGTCCCAGAAGCGCTTTTATACTGGCGTCCTCGTTTGGAAACTGTTTTAACCTACTGTCTGAAACGATTCCTCACGAATCGCACCGAAGGAATCCGCTCCTACACAGAAATTCGGGGAAGTCTGACGTTCCCAGACCTTTCCTTTACTCTAACGGGGGTGGCAGATCGTATCGATCTCCTTCCGACAGGAGCTATCCGTATCATCGATTACAAGACAGGCACGTTGCCCTCTGCTGAAGAAAGGCGTTTAGGGTTGGCCCCACAGCTTCCTCTCGAAGCGGCGATTGCCCAGTTTGGCGCATTTCCCCCCTTGGGGCCTACCTCTGTCGATAGCCTTTCTTTTTGGCATTTAAGAGGAGATGCCTCGACACAGATAGAGGTTTCTCTCGAAGATCCCGCTTCTCTCGCACAAGAAGCTTATACAGGAGTACACCGCCTAATCGCTGCTTACCAAGATCCTGCGCGCGGCTATCCTGCCTCTCCTCTTGAAAATCTGGCTCCTGTCTATGACGCTTATCGTCATCTCGCACGCGTGAAAGAGGGAAGATGATCCACGATCCGCGACACTCCCTCTGGATCGAGGCCTCCGCTGGTACCGGAAAGACAAAGACACTTATTGACCGACTTCTCGTACTGCTTCTATCAGGTGTCTCTCCCCCCAAAATCCTCTGTATTACGTTTACAAAGGTTGCCGCACAGGAGATGCGTACACGTCTAGAAGAAAGGCTCTTTGCCTGGTATCGGGATTCTTCTTTAGAAGAGACTTTACGGCGAGAGGGATTTCCAACGGAGACAAAAAATCTAGCGCAAGAACTTTTCCAAAAAGTGCTACGCAATCCTGTACGTTTTCACACACTACATAGTTTTTGCCAATCCGTGCTGGAGCGTTTCAGTCAAGCTTCTCTTCGCATTATGGAAGCAGCCGAGCAGGATCGCTTTCTCGAGCGCACCCTCAATACCTTGCTGAAGGCGCCAATACTGTCTCCTGACTGGCCCATGGTCTTTCGGCAGGTCTCTTCCTCCATAGAGCGCCAAAATCTTTTGGAGGCGTTTAAAGATCTTCTCCACGAACGATCATTTCTAGAAAAACTCGCACAAAGATCCTTTATGGAATTGAAGGAGCGCTATGCCACAGCCTTTGGTTTTTCAGCAAAGACACTGGACGACGATGTGCGCCTTCCAGAAGACTTTATTGCCAAAATAGCAGCGCTTTGTCCTTTGTTCGCAAAAGGAACAAAGACAGAGCAACAACAAGCCCGCCTGCTCCAGGAAAACTTAGGGGAGCCTCAGAATTTATCTCTCTTCGCTGCCCCTTTTCTCACCAAAGAGGGGCAGATACGCGCCCACCTCGGGAGTCAGGTTCTCAGGAAGGGGTATCCCTCTTGTGGACCCCTTCTGGAAGAAACAGCGCACACTATTCAAAAATATTTCTTTCAACAAAAACACCAGCAAGCGGCACGCATACACCTTGCCTTTGCACATTTTTTCGGAACTCTTTTTGCTGCTTACAGGCACCTTAAAGAACAGGAGCAAGTCCTGGATTTTGATGATCTGATTTTCAAAGCACGACAACTTGTCACAGAACAAGGGGGTGAAGCCGTTTTGTGCGCATTAGATGAAGGAATTGATCATATTTTGCTCGATGAAGCGCAGGATACGAGTCGCGAACAATGGGAAGTTTTGCTTGCCTTAAGCGCAGAATTCTTCTGTCATGAGGATGCTACGCGACCCGCAAGAAGCTTTTGTGTCGTCGGAGATAGCAAGCAGTCCATTTATAGTTTTCAAGGAGCAAGTCACGCTTGCTTTGCGGCGGTGAAGGCTTACTTTCTCGCATCCTCAGATAAGTGGCGTTGCCTTTCTTTGCAGACCTCTTTCCGTTCGACGCCCGTTGTTCTTACGAGCGTTGATCAGACGTTCCGAGATTCTAAGGTCACACCAGGAGTTTGTTCGGACGAAGGCCTTTGTCATCTTCCTCATCGAACAGAGATACCGGGTACTTTTGAGTTATGGTCTCTTGCGGAAACGGCGGCTCCCCCGCCTTATCACGCCTGGACGCTTCCAGAAGCGCAGCCTCATATCCCAACAGAGGAAGAAACGCTTGCAGAAAATATCGCCATGATAATTGAGAAGATGTTACAAGAGTGTACACCTGTTCCTTCTTGTGGACGGCCAGCAAAGGTGGAGGATTTCCTCATTCTGATGCAACGTCGGGGCACCCTCATGACGGCCCTGACACAAACGTTACGCACACACAACATTCCTACCGCTGGGGCGGATCGCTGGGTCTTCCAAGAAAGCTTGCTGATCGACGATCTCCTCGCTGCTGCGCAATTTGCCCTTTATCCCGAAGATTCTTTGACATTCGCGACTGTTCTCAAAGGACCTTTTCTAGGGTGGACAGAAGAAGCGCTTTTTACAGCTTGTCGCGATTGGCAGGCTTCCGGCCTTCCCTCTCTGTGGGCTTACTTGCGGAAGAAAGACCCTTCCTTAGAGGCATTTTTGATGACTTGGAGTGCAGAAGCCGTAACCTTATCTCCTTACGCCTTCTTTTTGTTCCTCCTTCATCAAGATCCGAAACGTCTTTAT
This sequence comes from Holosporales bacterium, assembly GCA_031258355.1. Taxonomy (GTDB): domain Bacteria; phylum Pseudomonadota; class Alphaproteobacteria; order UBA3830; family JAIRMZ01; genus JAIRMZ01. Next base: position 4,649 of record JAIRMZ010000012.1, on the reverse strand, counting down.
AGGGCCTTGCAGAAGGAAGACCAAGAGGTTTTAGATGCCTTTCTAGAAGTTGCCAGAATATTTGAAAAAGAACATGCGCCTTCCTTGGAGCGCTTTGTTGCAGAATTTAAGGCGCATCCTCCTACAGGCCAGCGTTCTCTTGCGGCTTCTGCAGGAGTACGTTTGATGACGGTGCATGGCGCAAAGGGGCTTCAAGCGCCTTTCGTTATTCTTGCAGATGCGAGCACAACTTATGAACATGTGCCGACTTTTGCTTGGAATGAGGAGGGGCTCCCCTTTTGGATATCGCGTGCCGACCTGCGGAGAGGACCTGCAGAAGAGCTGTATCATATAGCACAACGCGTTCAGGAGGAAGAAGCCCAACGCCTTTTGTACGTCGCTATGACACGCGCGCAAGATGCGCTCTATGTTACAGGATTCAAGCGACAACGTCCTGTTTCGGACAAAAGTTGGTATGCTCTTCTTCAGGCACAGTTGGGGTCGTTTTTAAAGGAGCAACCCGGGCCTTTTGGTGCGAAAGGGGTCTTTCCACAAAACTCTTTAGGTCCAGCAATCGTTACGGAAATTCAAGCCCCTATTGTGGGGCCTTCGGTTTCTCTTCCCGATTGGTTCTTTTGTCCTGTACTCCCTTCTCCGGAATCGCCTTCTCCTGCCGCAGAAGAAACAAAAGAAGCACTTCGAGGACGCATATTGCATCAACTCCTTGAAGAATTGCCGCGTTCTCCGGCGGCCTTGTGGGTGGAAAGAGGGCGAGAGATCTTGCAGCCCTATCTGATAGAAGAAGCCAATACCCTCTTGGAGGAAGCGCTGAACGTCCTCACGACATACAGCACCCTGTTTTCAGATCCTGCGGCCTCGGAGTTGTCCTTTTTTATTCCCGGAAGAGGGGTCGGGCGCATCGACCGTTTACACGTAACGGGGAAAGCTCTCTGGCTCATAGATTTCAAGACAGATCGGAACATTCCGACTTCTCCCGCACAAATCCCGACTGCTTACAAGGAGCAGCTTCGATTTTACGCAACCACCTTTCAGAGGAGTACGCTGCCTGTTAAGACAGCGATCCTCTGGACTTTCGCCCCTCTCCTTATGGAGATTCCTTTGTCCTCTCTTTTTTCAAAAGAGGAAATTGTATCCGTCTATTTAAGAGCGATACCTTGATACACTACGAGTTTCCAGAGATAAAGAGCTTCTTCTTCCATGGAAGCCATACTTTTAAATTCCTTGTAAAAGCACTGTACATTTTCCGAGGAAATATGGATGTCCTTTCTGAGCATAGCATGGAAGACGCTCTGACTATATTCATGATGATATTTTACACAGGCATTGACACTCTCAGAACTTGGAAATTCGTCCTCTTCGCTATCAACGATAATTCTAAACAAGCAGCCCCATTTTTGTTGTCCTTCTAGAATTTGTATAAAATCCCCTCGAGCTGAAGGGTTCATGTATTCGAAGAGAACGGAAGCGAGGTTTCCATTGTCGCTTTCCGTGACTTCTTGAATCAGGCGAGGCATATCCACAGTAATAGAATCCTTTACCTGAAAGAGGACCTTCCTCCATAGGAAGCTGTCTTTCGCTTGTAAGAGTCCGTTTGTCACATCGTACGTAATGTCATGAGAACCCATGTATTTTAAACACTCTTCCAATGTATGGGCTTGTTTTTTTGTAAAAGATTTACAAGATAATTCCGAAATATCAGGTACATTAAGTTGAAAATAATTAGCGTATTTCACGATTTGGCTCGCTTGATGATCTTCAAGATCCCCGATGATAGACCATAAGGGAGAAAGGTTCGCAACGTTCCAATTGCGCTCGCGACAGAAACCTAACAACCAAAAACAATGTTCCTCTGTTCTTTGTATTGATGTGTTTACGAATGTTGCAAATTCTTCTGACGAATCGAGGTAATAGAGAGGTAAAATCTCAGAAATAGCGCTAATACATTTTTCTTGAAGACAAAATTGCAAAAGCGACGACATATCCACAGATATCCCCATTTTTTGCAATATCTGTGCACTCTCCACAGCAGAATAAACATTATGAACAAAGTAATCCCTTAAGGGATGTATTTCTGTCCCCTGCTTCTGTGCTTGCTGATAGAGGAGTGCAAAACTTTCATCATGTGTATGCTGCGCGGCAAGTTCTAGAAGCTCGTGGCTAACGGGGAATGATTTCTTATTCTTTTCCATGTAAGGAAAAAGAACGCGAACAAAGGGTGCGATATTTCTACCTCCCTCTATGAAGATAGTTAGCATTTTACGAAAATCAATATCTAAGGGATAATCTTGCTCGAATAGATAAGTAAAAAGAATTAAAGCGGTATCTAGATTACACGACTTCCCTACATTATCATACGCTTCGGTTATAAGGTCTTTAAAATCTTTTCTTTGCTGGATGTTCGGGTGAAGCACTCGGGCGCAATCCAGAATCTCTTTGAACATCTTGTTATCAGGAAAAAGTAAGCTCTTATGAAGGAATTTGACCTTAGTGCTTCTTATTTCTTCCAACTTTCTAGGATTGCTGGATACATAGAACATATCCGGACAAAACAGACCTTGCTCTAAGCATTGAAGGGCCAGGTCTAGGGAAAGAGTTAGATTTTCCCTTTTTGCAAGAAAGATAGAGCGTCGAAAAGTAACTTCATTACGATATAAGGGATAGGTATTCGAAAGTCGAATCAAATGTTGAAAATATCCCTCCATTAAAGGGCTTACGGGAGCATCCTTGGTCAATATGAGAACGGAAGCATCCTTGGTCAATATGGGAAGAGAAAGGGGGCTCTTTGGGCAATAGTAAGGAGCAAGTCCATATTGTTGTACAGCCTCTGAGAACGAGTCAAGGAAAACTGCACTTCCTCTCTTTCCGAGAATCTGGTATAAAGACGCCATGACACCGTGGGTAGAGCGGAATCGTTGCGATTCTTCAAGATGATAAAAACTCTCGTTTTGCGCATCAACCAAGAGAAAGGGCTCGTCATGGAGGAGAAGTGGGACAAAGCCAGCGATCGTCAGTATCTCCTCACTACTATCCCATGCTTTAATAAAGAGACAAATTAAACGAGTCATTGCTGACTGCAAAGGATTGTCTAGGTGGGGTCTTGGAAGTCCAAAGAAGTTATTCTCTTCGAGAAAACGATAGCAGGGATCATCAGGAAAAGCCTTATGAACATAGGCGCGCAGATCTTTCCCAAAATCCACTTTTTGCAGAGCTTGTTCGACATACTGAAAGACATCTGTGTTCAAAAGAGGAATGAGTCGCTCTCTCAACAAAGGATGCGCGAAAATCGCTTCACGAAGCATATTAATATCACATTTAAAACTACTACCTAACATCTTGTGGTAAGCATGAGAGAGTTCGTGGGAAAGTGCAGAAGAACTCTTGGCAATGATAGGGGAAGGACGTTTTTTGGGCTCAAAATCTAATAAAATTAGATCTTCTGGAAGAAAACTTAAAATCAGAGTATGAGCCTTAAACTCATAAAAATTCCCAGTTCCCCAATGGACGGAGATTTTTTTGTCTTTATAACAAGACATCCCGATTTCTCCTAATTGTTGATCGATGAGAAACTGTATAGTCTGAAGCGCTCGAACCCGGTCTCGTCCTACAGGATTCCCCAACGTACGGCGAAGAGCTTCCTCAAAGGATGTCCGCTGAAAGCGTTTTAATTGAGTACAATCGAAAAGATCTAAAGCAAGGGGAAACAAAGCACCTTCATCGCTGTGTTGAATGGTTTCAAAGAGCTGTTGTTGTTCTGGGGTCATAGACAGGCCAGAAGCGTAAGCACAAAGAGAGGCGTAGGAAATATCTACAATTTTGGTCTTGCCTTGTTGGTAATATCCAAAAAGCGTGGCAAGATTCCTGATCTCAAATTCTGGTGTGTAGCTTCTATTCTGGTGCGGAAAAGGAACGAGAAGAGATCTCTGGCTAAAAGGATCTTGATCGACAGCAACCATCCGAAAGGACCCGGAAGGGGTCATTCCCAAAGAACCAAAAGCGGCACAAACAAAGAAAATAGAAAATAAATAACGTTTCATTTTTACATCTCCAATTAATATGGAGATATTTATAATGCAGGTATTTATAGTTTGTCAATAAGGTATTTTTACTTAACTATATTTAGTTTTCTCTTTTTATAAAACATGTTCCCTAGTGAGAAAAACGAAGAGATTTCGCTTCAGGACGCTTTTTTTACGAAAATGGGTTCAAGAGGAGCGTCCTGTGCAACCAGGCTTAGACGTTGTGCATAATGAAGTAAAAATCGTGCTTGGAATGTGCTTCTGATGAAAGGCACTGTGCTCGGAACATATTGATACCAGAGCTCCTCTATGCTCTTTGTCCGCATTCCCACACAATAAGTGTCCTCGAGTAGCTTTTGATGGGCAATGTCCTGCAAGCGGATAAGCTGTGGAGACGCGAGAGACTTTCCGGCAAAAGAAAAAGGCTGAAGGTAAATCCATTCTCTATGACTTGGCGCAATGACCAAAACAATTTTTCTCTGTTCAGACAAAGAAGGAGAAAAAGATGTGGAAAGCAAGAGGGCTTCTAGAGAAGAAATAATGTATACGGGAATTTTCAGCGCCAAACGCAATCCTTGCGCCACGGCTAATCCGGTGCGCACTCCCGTGAATGATCCTGGACCACAGGTCGTA
>JAIRMZ010000098.1 GCA_031258355.1 Holosporales bacterium | reverse complement strand
CACGATGTGCAAGGGGCGCACCGACGTTTGACGACCATTATCTTGGGAAAATTGAGAAGTGTGCTGGGAGGGCTATCGCTTACAACGCTCCTCTCTGAACAGCGATCTCAAGTCATGAAGCAAATTCGTGATGATGTGAATCAGGCTTCTTCGAAATTTGGTCTCAATGTTGTGGATGTGCGCATTCGGCGAACAGATTTGCCGACACAGAACAGTGAAGCTATCTTCAATCGTATGATCAGCGAACGCGGGCGAGAAGCCAAAGAATTACGCGCGAAAGGAGAAGAACAAGCGCAAATTATTCGTTCAAAAGCGGATCGAGAATGCGCTGTTCAGATCTCCGTAGCAGAGCGGCAAGCGCAAATTCTGATCGGGGAAGGGGAAGCAGAGGCGGATCGGCTTTATGCAGAAGCCTTCAGTCAAGATCCCAAGTTTTTCTCTTTTCACCGATCTCTTGGCGCTTACAAAAGAGCTTGTGCTCCGGAAATGACAACAATCTTAACCACATTGGAAGGAGATTTTTTCCAATATTTTCAACATAAAAAAGGAGAAAAATAATGTATTTTCAAAAATTCATACGTCTTTTATGTGTTATGAATTTTTTTATTGTATGCTATGTCGAATCGGGGGCTGCCTTTTCTCTTTCCAATGCCTCAGGGCTGCCGCAGTTCTCTCAAATAATAACCAAGATGACACCTTGCATCGTAAACGTCTCTGCGAAACAAGCGGCAGGAGAGAAACCAGAAGTACAATATGTTTTGCCTCCGGGGAGTTCCAATCTTGAAAAGTTATTGCGAGATTTTTTCGACAATGGTGGCGAGCGTGTCCGCAAGATCGCTCCTCTTGGGTCTGGGTTTATCATTGATGCTGACGGATTGATCCTGACGAATTATCATGTTGTTGCGGATGCGGAAGACATTTCCGTGACGCTCAGCGATGGCACGGAACTAAAAGCACGCCTTATCGGCAAAGATAAAGGCTCAGATATTGCCCTTTTAAAAGTGGATACGGAGAAGTCCTTATCCGCAATTTCTTGGGCGGATTCTGATACCGCCAAGGCAGGAGAATGGGTTTTAGCGATGAGCGATCCTTTTGGCTTAGGGAGCAGCGCAAGCGTTGGCATTATTTCTCATAAGGCAAAAGACGTTTCCAAAAGGTTTAAGGAAGCAGCTGGCATTGGAAGCGATATTGATTATATCCAGATAGATGCTGCTGTAAATCGGAACAGTTCTGGAGGTGCGTTATTCTCCCTTGATGGCAAGGTTATCGGCATGATCACAGCGGTTTTTTTCGAAACGGGCGGGAATTCTGGGTTAAATTTTGCGATTCCTGCCAATACTCTACGTAAGAATATCGAGCAAATTCGGAAATTTGGAAAAGTAAAGAGAGGATGGCTCGGAGCCTATGTTGATTCCCTTTCTCCTGATGTGGCTGAGAGCTTAGGTCTTGGGAAGATGCAGGGAGGAACAGTGGTTCGCGTCTTGCCAGATTCTCCGGCCGCACAGGCGGGCTTGCGCGCAGGCGATATCATCATTGCTTTAGATGGAAAGCCGATTGTGGATGGGAACAATATTGCTCGAGAAGTCTCGAATCTTCCCATTGGGAAGGCTGTTCCTCTTAAGATTATTCGTGACGGGAAGGAAATAGAACTGAAGGTTGTGATCGACTCGCGCAGAGATGCAGAAGGAGGAGGGGGAGAGGACGAGGATTCGGAAACTCCTCCAGAAGCAGAGAAAGGGAAGTACATTGCCGCATTAAAAGTGAGTGTTGCAGATATTTCTTCAGATCTCGCACAACTCTTTCGTCTTCCTTCTGAGATGAAAAAAGGGGTTGTCGTGACGCATGTCAGAAACAGCAGCGATGCGATAGAAAAAGATCTGCGTTCGGGAGACGTCATCACGCATGTGAATCAGGAGCCTGTGGCCAATGTGGCGGAGTTTGAAAAATGTGTCAAAGCTGCCCAGCAGAAAGAGCGTACGAGTATCGCCTTTTTGGTGTACCGCGAGGGAGTTTCTTTTTACCGTGCGTTGAAATTCAAGAAGTCAGAGGGAAAAAGCTCGAAAGATAAAACGACAAAATAGTGCTGCTTGTTGTTGCTGGGCCGACTGCCAGTGGTAAATCACTTCTGGCTCTTTCCTTAGCGTGTACTTTAGGCGGAGAGATTGTCAATGCGGATTCTCAGCAATTATATCGAGATCTGCCGATTTTGTCCGCTCTTCCTTCTGTAGAGGATTTTCAGCGCATTCCACACCACTTATATGGCATTTTTCCCTTTGAAGAGCCTTGTTCTGTGGGGAAATGGTGCTCCTTAGCAGAAACTTGCCTCTCAGAAATTCACCAGCGCCAGCACCTGCCAATCCTTGTTGGGGGGACGGGTCTTTATCTTAAGGCCTTTTTGGAGGGCCTCCGCAGTATTCCTCAGATTCCTCCGGCTGTACGACAAGAAGTACGCGAACGCTTTGTGTTCTTGGGGAAGGCGGACTTTTGGCAAGAACTATGCACTCTGGACCCCCTTGCTGCTACTCATGTACGTCCGACAGACACACAGCGTTTGCAACGCGCTTATGAGGTCATGCGCGCAACAGGCCGTTCTCTTTTCTCCTGGATGCAGGAAACCCCACAAAGATCCGTTTGTATCGTTATAATTCTCCCTCCTCGAGAAGATCTTTACACCGCTTGTAACACACGATTCGCTCTTTTTCTTGAAAGAGGCGCTCTGGAAGAGGTAAGGACGATCCTGCACGATCTTCCGCCTTCCCTCCATGCGCAAATCAAGACGATCGGCTTTCAGGAATTGCGGCAATACCTCGAAGGCAAAATCTCCCTGGAAGAAGCAGTTCTTCTTGCCCAACAACATACACGCCAATACGCCAAGCGCCAGATCACCTGGTTCCGCCACCAACTCACCGCCCATCACATTATTCCTTATCGCATAACGGCGGAATGCTTACCCGAGACCTGCACATCTCTTGTGCCGCTTCTTAATGAGTGGGTTTAGACTCAGGAAGATGTTGGTGTGCGGGATTGATGAGTAGCCAAAATTATACAAAATATGCACTCATAGTAATATATTTATTGAGGAAAAATTTGCACTCTTCCTTCTTTAAAAAGAAAAATCTTTATTTTAGCGTTTGATTTCATTTCAAGAAGAAATTGATAAGAGTATTGTCTTTGAGATAGATCTTGGTAGAAATTTTGTCGGAGAGAAAGGATCTCTATTAAGGGGATCAACCTGGATAGCCTGAACGGATACTGCAAAGGGGAGTGCCTCACTTCTTATCGAAAGATATATTGGTCTCCCTTCCTAAATTATCCATCTCCTTTCTAAAAAAACAACCATCCTGCCGCATTGAACAAATACTTTCTCTTATTTGCTTTTTATCCAAAGACAGAAGGAAAAGATTCTCGTATACCGCCCAGGACAAGGGTCAGTGCTAATCCTGCAATGATAACGCCACAAATGCGTTGAACAATATCAAGCCCCACCTTTCCCAATAATCGCACAATATATTGCGCCTGCTGATAACAGATCCAATTGAGAAAAAAGACCGCCAGTGCCGCAACAATAATAACCGCAATTTTATTAATATCTCCTTCGGCTTCTTTAACCAAAATGGCGCCATAAGTCATAGCTCCCGGGCCTGTGATAATCGGTATCGCAAGAGGAAATACTGCCACATCGCTTCTTGAGGAGGCCCCTCCTTCTGTTTCCGGAGGGGGGTTAACCATACTCAGGGCGGAGAGGAAAAGAAGGATACCGCCCGCGACCTTAAAGGCTGGAAAGGAAATCCCGAGAATCTGGAACAGAGACTCTCCAGAAAGTGCCGTCGCTAAGAAAACAGACATAGCGACCAAAACTCCTTTGGTTGCTGTCGCTTTCCTCTCCTGCAGCGTTTGATTCCCCGTTAGTCCTAGGAAAAGAGGGACAATAATAAGAGGATTGAGAACTAACGCGATTAATCGCACAAAAGCATCCATCCCTACGTCGAAAATATCTACCATCTCCTTCCCATCTTCAGAATTGTTTTATATTAGAAGATCTGCCAGAAAAATCAAGAAGGAAGTTTTACACATATGAATAAAAAGTACCGTGTTGCAGTGATCGGGGCCACAGGTAATGTGGGAAAATCTTTGTTAGAAATCCTTTACCAGCGCCAGTTCCCTATATCACAGTTGACGGTCTTTGCCTCTCCACGCTCTAAAGGGCAAACCGTTGCCTTTGGAGCACAATCGTTGCCTTTAGAAACCTTGGAGGTTACAGATTTTTCCACCTTCGACCTCGCCTTTTTCTGTGCTGGAGCTCAAGTTTCTCGAGATTATGTCCCTCAAGCAACCCGAGCCGGCTGCATTGTGATCGATAAATCCTCTGCCTTTCGCGATCACTCTGCTGTTCCCTTGATCGTACCGGAAGTCAATGGCTCTCTCCTAAACGACGGCCTCCCTCTTGGAATCGTGGCCAACCCTAACTGTGTGGCCATTCCTCTTTCCATGACATTGGCGCCTTTGCGCTCTTTAGGTCTCAAACGTGTCGTCGTTTCCACCTATCAATCCGTCTCAGGGGCGGGGCGTTCTCTTTGCTCTGCTCTTCGCCAGCAGAGTGTCAACCTTCTTTCGGAAGAGGCGATGGAGGGCACCCCGGAAGATATAGGCTTTAATGTCCTCCCTTTTATCGGAGCCCAGGAATCTGACGGATTTTCTGAAGAGGAGACAAAAATCATGCAAGAAACGCAAAAAATCATGCAATGTTCTTTCGGTCTATGCGTGACCAGCGTGCGTGTGCCGGTCTTTATTGGTCATGGCTTTAGTGTGGCGGTCGCCTGGGAACAGCCCTGTTCTCTTGAGGATGTGAGACAACGCTTTCAGCAAGCGGAGGGTCTTCGCTGGGAAGAGGATGTTCTTGCCACGCCTAGAAGCGTCGCAGGAACAGATACGGTTATTGTCAATCGTCTTCGTCGAGATCCAAGCGTGCCACAAGGTGCTGTGTTTTGGGGGGTCGCCGACAACCTGCGTAAGGGGGCCGCAACGAACGGAGTGCAAATCGCTGAAAAACTCCTTCAAATCGATCCGACGTTAGCGTCCTTTCAGAAGCGCTTTTCTTAATATCTTTCTCTTTTCCGTCATTTTTTTGTAGAATTGAAGAAAGGAGCGAGGATGATTGTTCTCGAATTTGAACAAGAAGTTTTTGCGCTAGATGCGAGGATTGAAGAACTTCAGCGCATGACGGAGAGGGGTCTCGACCTTGCACGCGAGGTCGCAAAGATCCGGCAGAAACGAGAGACGATGCTCAAGAATATCTATAACCGGCTTACGCCTTGGCAAAAGGTGCAAGTCGCACGTCATCCCGATCGACCCCAAGGAAAAGATTTTATCCAGTCCCTTATCCAAGATTTCACCCCTTTCGCGGGGGATCGACTCTTCGGAGAAGATGCGGCGCTTATCGGAGGCGTCGGACGATTTTCTTCTATTCCTGTTATGGTCTTGGCCATTCATCGAGGGCACGATACAGAAGAGCGCCTTGCCCACAACTTTGGGATGGCGCAACCGGAAGGGTATCGGAAAGCGCAACGTCTAATGGATCTTGCGCAGAGATTTGCTCT
>JAIRMZ010000089.1 GCA_031258355.1 Holosporales bacterium | reverse complement strand
TATAGTCCTAAAATTTTTGTTGCCGTAAGGGAGAGGTAGAGAGGAAAAGAACAGCTAGAACAATGCAAGCTTTTATTCTGTTCAATCCCAGCATACACTCTCTTCCATGTTCCTAGACCTCACCCTCTTACGTGAAGACCTCTGCGCTGTTATGCAGAATGTCAAGGTTACGGCGATGATGCGGGTAGGGTCAGCAAGCAGCTTCCTTCTTCATGGTTTCTTTTGCTCTCATAAGGAAGTCTCCTCATTACCAATATGTGTTGAAGTTTACGATTCCTACGAAAAGGAGGACTCTTTCCTATCTCCGGAAGAGTATTTAGATCTTTTCATCGATAACAATGGAGATTTTTGTAATCTGAAAGAATATTATAAAGGATGTTATTGCACGCATGAAATAAAGAATATTGACCGTTCAGAATTCTGCCGGATTTTCTTTTTCTTATGTGAGAAGTATGGAGAATGTGGACGTAAAGAGTATTTCTTGCTCCTCCATATCGCTCTTTTCCTCCTGCGGGGGGGGGGGAGAGATTGTCTGAAGGATCTGAGATCGATATTTGTGCGTTTTCATGATTCTGCACACATTGTCTACACGAAAGTGAATCAGAGAAGAGGAAAATATTCCTACAAAGAATGTGATACATTGTTTTTAGATTTTCCAAATGCTCGCCTTTTTATTCCAATGCGAGACCCTGTGTACAATATTGAAACCACTGGAGGGAATCCTTTTTGTCGAGAAGATCAGACCTTGAGATTATGGGGTTCTCATAAAGATATGATTACCTGGGGAATGCTCTGCACTTTCCTAAGTAAAGGAGTGCCCGTTTTTGTTTTAAAATCTCCCGATCTTCACCGTCATTTTGATGCTGTTATGAAGGCGGTGAGTGCTTTTCTGGAGATCACCTATGATCCCTCTATTCAGGAGTCTACATTCTGGGGAAATCGCCTTATTCTACCATCAAGCAAGCAAGAAGTTCAGACCAATCGAGCCAACCCGGATTTTATCGACTGGAAGGGCGGGATTCTCTCGGAGTATGAGATCTCGGTAACACGGTTCTTCTTTCGTGATGTTCTGGCAACGTTCTTTCCGGAGAATGCTAAGCCTTTGCGCTTAGTAGACTATCTCCGTGTGGGGAAGTTCTGCCTGCGCTGTGTGTTCTCTGTCTTCAAAGTCCGTTCCTTACGAGAAGGATACCACGATTACTTCGTCCCCTTCCGCGACTTTCTCCGTTTCTATCCTCGTCTCAAAAAATTCCCTTCCTTGGATCTTAAGCATGTTAAGACGTATGAGAGGGAGGGGAATTGCTAATCAAACTTGCAAACAAAATCTTTTGCACATGGATATTTCCAACAAATTGCAAGTAGTTCTTACGACTCTATTCATGACCGTAATTCAAGCACCCCGACAAACAGCAAGCTGCAGTTCTCAAGGATTTTATTGCCGTAAAAAGGGAGGGATTGAAGATTACCCTTTCGCAAGAGAGGACCTCCCCCCCCTTCGATCAAATTCCTCAAAAATGGAGTATATAAGCTCTAAGAGAAGGGAGGGGTGCGTAAACAGTGCAGTTGATCCGAACGATTGTCACGGTAGGGGGCTACACGTTTTTGTACCGCATTTCCTGTGTTCTTCGGGATACGGTGCAAGCGGCGATCCTCGGCGCAGGCCCCATCGCAGACGCCTTTGTCGTCGCCTTTAAGCTTGCAAATGTTCTTCGAAAACTCTTCGCAGAGGGATCGTTTAATGCTGCTTTCCTCCCGCGGTTCAGCGCTATCCTCAACAAACAAGGACAAAGAGCGGCAGAGCAGCTGGCTTCACAAGTTTTTAGCTGGCTTTTAATCGTCCTCGCGCTCCTTTTGGTATTGTGCTTCTTTTCCTTCCCTGCGATCATCCGGGGATATGCTCCAGGATTTCTCCCAGGAAGCGACCGTTTCTTGTGCGCAGTAGAATTAGGGCGCCTGTGTTTTCCTTACATCGCAACCTCTTTTCTGGTGGCTCTTTTTGGAAGCGTCCTGAACACCCTCAATCGCTTCGCCCTTCCTGCTGCATCGCAACTCCTTCTAAACATTTTCCTTATTGTAGCCATGCTTCTTGGAGCCTGTGGTTTTGCAACAACAGCGCATACGATGGCTATCGCGACATTCCTTGCAGGTCTCGCGCAGATGTTTCTGCTGTGGGGGGATTTGTCCTACCGTGCAGGATTTTCTGTGAGGGGCACCACACACCTTCGTTCAACAGAGGCTCTCCAAGTCTTCAAAAAGATCCTTCCTGGTGCAGTAGGAGCAGGTATTTGGCAGCTTAATTTAATGATTGGCGTGGCAGTCGCTTCCTCGCTAAGAACCGGGGCCGTCTCCTGTTTCTATTACGCTGATCATGTAAACCAATTTCCTCTAGGTGTTTTGGGAATTGGCTTGGGCACCGCCCTTCTGCCGCCTCTTTCCAAAGCGATCCAAAAAGGCGATTGGATACGTGCACAATACCAATTAAATCTCGGCGTTCTTTTGGCTGTCATCATGACGCTTCCGGTTGCTATCTTCTTCCTGGCGCTTCCCGAAGATATTACCTCCCTCTTTTATGAGCACGGAAAGTTTGGCCACGAGCAAGTTTGTGCAACAGCTCCTGCCTTGGCGACCTTTGCTGTTGGGCTCCCGGCCTATATGCTAGCCAAAGTGTTTTCTACGGCACTCTTTGCACAAAGTAATACGCGGCATCCCTGTTTCGCAGGTCTCCTCTCTGTGGCCACTTGTATTGGGACTATTCCGCTCTTTGTCCCGTATTTCCAACAGGCGGGAATTGCCCTCGCTATCTCCTGTGCCGCATGGGTCAATGCACTTGCTCTCTATGCTTTTTTAAGGTACGCACGTGTTTTACCTGTCTTCCCTCAAACTTGGAAGGCTTGTATCATATTAATCTTCGCGGGAGGCGCGATGTGGGCGGTCCTTGATGGAGGACAGTGGCTTTTTTCTTCTTATTTTTCCTGTGCGTGCCATGGTTTTTTCTGCCTTTGCCTTCTTGGAGGATGTGGAGGCTTGTCCTTCTGGCTCATCGGACGCTGGTTCGGAGCCTTTTCTTCTATGCATGCGCTCATGCGTGAGGCTGAAAAGGAATAAACCATGTCGCAAGAGACTTCTGAGGAAAAATCTAAGTTCTTTCGGTCCGTTTCGACAATCGGTAGCTTTACGATTCTCAGCCGTATTTCGGGATTTATTCGAGATATGTTGGTGGCCTTTTGCCT
>JAIRMZ010000101.1 GCA_031258355.1 Holosporales bacterium | reverse complement strand
GTTGACACTTAGGACATGATTCCATTCCTCATCAGACAAACGCATGAGCAATCCGTCACGAATCGCTCCCGCATTGTTAACGAGAATATCGACACTCCCCAGACTTTGTTCGACGTTAGGAATCAGCTTTTCTGCCGCTTCTTCATCAGAGAGGTTGCAGGGGAAATTATGCATACGATCCTCGAAAAGATTCGCAAAGTCCGCAAGAACTTCTCGTTTTGTCCCGGAAAGAGCGACCGTTGCTTGCGCGGCATGAAAGGCGCGAGCGATGGCCTGACCGATAGCCCCTGTCGCTCCGGTCACTAAAGCAACTTTTCCTTTTAAATTCGGCATACCTTCCTCCTTTTTAGGTGTTGTCTTTGAGAAACTGCTCGATATCTTTGGGAGTATTGAGCGTACTCAGACGCATACTGGGAACAATACGCCGTATCAATCCCGTTAACACAGCACCCGCTCCCACCTCGATACAATGTGTCACGCCCTGTGCGGCAAGATACAGGATGCTTTCTGTCCACCGAACACAATGTGTGACTTGTTGTACCAGTAGATCTTCCAGAAACATTCCCTTCTCTACAGCCTCCGCTGTAACGTTAGAAACCAAAGGACGGGCAGGATCCTTCAACGGAAAACGCGCAAAAGCGGCTTTCATCGCTTCTTGTGCCGGCGCCATCATCGGACTGTGAAATGGAGCACTTACCTCAAGAGGAATCACACGCCTCGCGCCCTGTTCCAGGGCGTACCCTGTTGCCACATCTAGTGCCTTTTTCTCGCCACTTAGCACGATTTGCCCCGGACAGTTATCATTCGCCAGCACACAAACACCTTCCACTGCTGCCTGATCTGCAATGCGTTGTACCACAGTGCGCTCAAGACCCAAAACAGCGCACATTCCTCCAATCTGAGGGGAGACAGCCTGGGACATGGCGGTTCCTCGAAGACGAAGAAGCTGGGCAGTGTCCTCCAAAGACGAGGCGCCAAAAGCAGCCAAAGCACTATACTCTCCGAGAGAGTGGCCCGCACCATAAGCGCTGTTTTGTGTTAGGGAAAATCCCCCTTCTTTCTCGAGAACCGCAACAACCGCTAGGCTTACCGTCATTAAGGCAGGTTGCGCATGACAAGTCTCTGTCAACGTCTCCTGCGGCCCATGAAAAATCAAGCGTGACAAGGATTCAGAAAGTGCTGTATCGACACGCGTGAAGACCTCACGAGCGGCAGGAAAGGCTTCATAGAGAGCTTGTCCCATCCCAACGCGTTGAGCCCCTTGTCCTGGGAAAACAAAAGCACGCATTCCTTCCTTGTACCCCAAAATCGCTGGGAGAAATGTACTTTTTCTTTTGATGAAGTCCAAGAGCTCTCTTGAAATGCCCTTTTTTGTACAGTAGGACATAGGAGCATCGGGGCGTAGCGCAGTCTGGTAGCGCACCTGCTTTGGGAGCAGGGGGCCGGAGGTTCGAATCCTCTCGCCCCGACCAATTTCCTTAAATACTGATTTCCATGTGTTATTTTCGCAACTTTACAAAGAGTTTAGTATGTATTTCTTGTATTTTGATCAAAACTTTATTATAAAACTCATCAATTTGGTCTCGAAATAGAAGGATTACGACAATGAAAAACCTTTTCCCCTTAATAGGATTCGGCCTTTTGATTACCTTTCCCTTCCCGGGATGGGCTGATGATGACGCTTCCTCTGCTCCCAGTTTCTCCGTTAGAACAGGAGGAGAGTTACAGACCGTCGGCGCGGCGGGTACACAAAAAAAGAACTTCATGAAGGACCATCCCTGTTTCCTAGTATCTGGAAGTATTACGTTTAATCCTGGAATAACGCTTTCGAATGGCACAACTGTCAGCGGAAATGTCGGAATCGGCGTTGATGCGGGAAATATCGTGCAAGTAAGTCCGGGTATACAGCAAGCTTATCTTTCTTTTTCGGGAAAGTTTGGAGAAATTCAACTGGGGAACCAGTCCAGTGCCGCAGATGAATTGAGTGTAGACGGAACGAGTGTCCTCGGGGGGCAAGAAGGGGCTGCCGGTTCTCTGAGCAGTGTTTTCAACGTTTCTGGAGGCGCGTTATTGCAGACAGGTTGTGGGGCGGACGATGGGATCGCCACGAAAATCATCTACCTGTCGCCAGTATGGAGGGGCGTACAATTTGGGGTTTCTTATACTCCTAATAGTCAAGCGCTAGGAGGACTTCAAAACGTAACGAACGTCAATTATCAATACCATATGGCAGGATACTTGATGCAGGGGAACTTACAAAATTCCACAGACCTTAAGTCTTTGAAAGCAACGGCCGGTGCCGGAACCGACGATAACCAAGCAAACCCATCAGCACCTCCGACTGCCGGTCAAGATCTCAGCAATGGTGCTTTTTATTTGGATGGAATCACCGTTGCCTTGGTCTACAGTTATGGTTCGGATGATCGGTTCAATTGTTCTTTTGCCGCTTGTGGATGGACGGGAAAAGGAAAACCGCAAGTTCCTATAAATGATTTAGCGGTAGAGGATGTTATGGCTTATCAGGTTGGATGTACTCTTGGGTATAAAGGGATAAAAATCGCTGCTGGCTTCACAGACAATCTCAAATCCCTCATGAACAAAGGGGAAAAGAATGTGGATACGAGGGATGCGAAAGATGGAATCAAGAAAGGAGCTAATATGGGAAAGGTTATCACAGCAGGTCTTTCGTTTGAAAAAGGTCCTTGGAAGGTGGCGGGAGGATACTACTACTCTACGAAGAAATATGCAGAGAAAGATGATGAAACGACAGGGCAAGTGATTACAGCGACACTGGACTATAAGTTTATCGATGGATGCGCGATCTTTGCGGAATACGATTATGTCAAGACGAAGGGACGTTCTACCCAAGAAAAGCGCCAATGGTGCAATTCTACCAATCCTTTCGAGGATAACTCTGGGAGTTTTGGATGGATTGGCACGAAAATCAGCTTCTAGGGGAAAAGAAATTTTCTATGCCGTTTCAGAAGCTTTAAGATTTTGAACGGCAGCACGTAGGGTTTCGGCATGTTCCTCGAGAAAGCGGATGTTATAGTTTCCCGCTTGGATCTGCGGGTTCTGAACGAGTGCACGATGAAAAAGGAGAAGGGTCTGCACGCCATCAATAACATATTCGGAAAGGGCCCTATCTAGTCGGGAGAGGCATTCTGTCCTTGTTCGCCCGTAAGCAATAAGCTTGGCCGCTAAACTGTCATAATGGGGAGAGATGATAGCGCCATCGTAGAGAGCACTATCTACGCGAATGCCAGGCCCTCCCGGAGCATGGTAACTTGTTACGGTTCCCGGAGAAGGAAGGAAATCTATGGGAGATTCCGCATTGATACGGCATTCAATGGCGTGCCCCTGGAGCAGGATATCTTTTTGCGCAAAAGCGAGGGGTTCTCCGGCAGCAACACAGATCTGTGCGCACACGAGATCTGTTCCTGTCACGAATTCCGTAATCGGATGCTCAACTTGTAAGCGTGTATTCATCTCAATGAAATAGAAACGACCGTCTTGATACAAGAACTCTAGGGTCCCGAGGCCTTGATAGCCCAAAGCCGCAACGGCGCTTCGTACCTGCTGGCACAGTGCCTCACGTACCGTTTCCTCAAGAACAGGGGAAGGGGCCTCCTCCCACACTTTCTGATGGCGGCGTTGCAGGGAGCAATCGCGCTCTCCTAGTGTCACGACCTGTCCCTGTTGATCAGCAATGACCTGAATTTCAATATGACGCGGACAGGCAAGGTATTTCTCGATATAGACCTCTGGATTTCCGAAGGAGAGCTGTGCTTCAGAACGAGCAGCATTGTAACCGCTCTCCATCTCCGATTCTTGGGAGATCGCTTGCATACCCCGTCCTCCTCCCCCGCCAGAAGCTTTGATCAGGACAGGGTATCCTAACGAACGCGCTAAAGCGCAGGCAGTTGCTGGATCTTTTATCCCTCCTTCTGATCCAGGAACAGGGGATAGCCCCAAAGAGACAGCCGTCCTCTTGGCGGTGATTTTATCCCCCATCATGGCGATATGGTGGGCAGAAGGACCAATAAAGCATAGACCATGGTCCGCGACCATTTGTGCAAAGGAGGCGTTTTCACTGAGAAAGCCAAATCCAGGATGAATAGCCTCTGCACCCGTGATGGTGGCAGCAGAGAGGATAGCCTGAGGGTTAAGATAGCTTTTTGCCGCAGGGGCCGGTCCGATACAGACGCTTTCGTCTGCTAGGCGCACATGCATAGCCTCGGCATCAACGGTCGAGTGGACGGCAACGGTAGAAATGCCTAAATCTTTGCAGGCACGCAGAACCCGAAGAGCAACTTCTCCACGGTTGGCAATGAGGATTTTCTTAAACATTTAGGAAAGGACCAGGAGCGGTTCCCCGAACTCTACTGGCTGACCGTCAGTCACGCAAAGGCGCTTGACGTGACCTTCTCTGGGCGCACGAATCGTGTTTAACACTTTCATCGCTTCAACAATCATCAAGGGTTGTCCTTCCTTAACAGTATCTCCAACATGAATCATCGGGGGGGCTCCTGGAGCTGAGGAAAGGTATACCGTTCCCACCATTGGAGAAGTAATAATGTTAGCAGGATGGTCCTCAGAAACTCCTGCGGAAGGCTCTGGAATTGTAGATATTTTTTGAGGAGAAGCGGGAAGCGTTGTCGCAACAGGAAGGGATTTAGCGACCCGAATCTTGAAGGCCTCTGTCTGATATTCGATCTCACTGAGGGCTGTCTCTTCCAGCAGACGCGCTAACGCACGTATCGCTTCTTCGTCGATTTTGGACATAGACTCCTTCTTTGGTGAGGCTTGAAGCAGGGTATCTTAAAGAAAAGCCTTTTCCAAGAAAGAAGCCCACGGCCTCTCTGGGAAATAGTGCGCTATTACAATGCATCAGGATTATTTTATTTCCCGTACAATTATAAAGACTGGGCGTTAGTAAAAAGTGTTACCCCTTTTTAAGCAAGAGAGCGCAAGCGATATGAGGAGGGGAGGAAGTATGGTGAGGGTGGTGTCGGTAGGCGATCATCGTTGTGCAGGACCACTGGGAGGGGAGGGTCCATTCCATGGCCAGTTCCAGACGATGCTCCGTATGTGTCGGACGCAAATGGTGTTTCTCCTCAATCCAGCGGAGAGAGCCGTCATGCCGATGCTCTACGGGAAGGCGCAGGCGCATCGGAGCCGAAAAGACGCGTCGAGGAGC
>JAIRMZ010000082.1 GCA_031258355.1 Holosporales bacterium | reverse complement strand
TGTCTTGATCATTTTCTGCTCTGCCTAAGGAGTTGTACGCAGGAACTGATGAAAAGGGAACCTCCTCGTTGTTTCGATCGTTTGCTGAAGAGAACGAGAGTTTTCATTGTTTTAATTGTCTTTGCCTTCTGCTTAGGAAAGTGTACGTTGGAACTGAAAACGAAGAAAACCCTCGTTGTTCCGATCGTTTGCTGAAGAGAACGAGAATCCTCATTGTTCCAGCTGTTTTTGCTTCCTGCTTAGAGAATTGTACGCTGGAAAGAACAAGAATCTCCACTATTCCTGTTGTTCTTTTCCTCCCCCCCCTTCGTCAAAGACAAAAGCAAGAAACTTTTTCACCCCTCGGAAACGGCATAAAAAGAAAGGAAGAACCCGATGGGGTTCTTCCTAAAAGCAAGGGTTCAAAGATAAAATAGTAGCTTCCCTTCTTTATGAAGGTTTCTTTTCTTTATCTCTTTCAGCCGCTCTTTGCCTTTCCAGTTCTTCATCAATAGCGATAGCCGGTGTCACGCCATCCTCCTCGAAACGTTCGATTTTCTTCTGCGCTTCTAAAGATTTAATCAGCTTCCGTCCTTCCTCTTGGAAGACAACTTGCTTCAGTTGTTGATCGACTTCTTCACGCTTCGGAGGGATCGCATCTCGAGAATCTCCCTTTTTGAAGATACTAAATCCAGAGCCCATCTCGACCGGCTCTTTCATGTGTTTTCCTTTCTCCAAAGGTTCAATGGCTGCTTTGATCTGAGGAGGAAGCATGTCTAGCATGACATACCCTTCGTCTCCTCCTTTTTCTCTAGAGGCGGCAGCACTTTCTTCCTTTGCGACTTTCGCAAAGTCCTCCCCTTTATCCAACCGCGCAATAATAGCCTTCGCCTTATCTTTATCCCTCACAAGGATATGAAATATTTGATGCTCAAGCCCCTTCGGATATTCCGCGACGAGTTTTTTGTACCGCGCATCTACAGCGGCATCGGTCACTTTTTTCTGAACCTCGCTCATCAAGAAGACCTGAGAGATCAGCTCCGCTTTAACGCTATCGATCCTCTTTTGAAACTCTGGACTTTTCTCTACACCCGCCTTCTTTCCCGCTTCTTCCAAAAGAATCAGGTTAACGAGTTGGTCACGCATCGCGGCAAAGAGTTTGTCGTGCGGCATCTGCTGACGCATTTCCTTTGGCGCAGATCGCATAGCCGTTTCCACTTCACCACGTCGAATGACTCTGTTGCCGATTTTCGCAACAATAGGATCGCCCACGACCTTCTTTTCTTTGCCCCCTCCCTTCTTTTCTTCGGATTTCTCCTCCGCCTTTGCTGTATCATCAGCACCATAGGAAAGAGGCGTTCCGCCTAAAACAGTCCCTAAAACGAGCGGTAAAGCTGCTCGATAGATATTCATCATTTTTCTCTCACCCCATTGAACTCGCATGATCTATACCTCTTTACATTCGAGATTCCAATATCATAACGCATTTTCTCCAAAAAAAGAAAAAAACAGTATTAGGCATCTTTCCGCCCATTTTCTCCTATTTCCTTCCATGATTCTTCTCGCAAAATGGACACACCAAGACGTTGTGCTTGTGCTTGCTTGCTGCCAGGATTCTTGCCGATCACGAGATAATCGGTAATCCGTGTGACCGTATCGCTAACACGAGCGCCAAGGCGTTCAGCCAAAGTCTTCGCCTCAGCGCGACTCATATGTTCAAGTGTTCCCGTAAAAACAATTACTTTGCCTGAAAAGGGCAAAGACGTCGGACGTTCGGCTAAACTCACGATCTGAAGATGGGAGGCAAAAATATCGAGCAGCGTGTTATTTTCAACACAGGTGAAAAAAGCATGAATGTCGGCCAAAATCTTTGGCCCAATACCGGAAAGAATAGCGAGATCTTCTTGGAGGGAAAGCAAGTCGCGTCCGGCCTCTCGAAAAGCGGAAAAAGACCCGTAATGCTCCGCCAGAAGACGAGCTGTTGCCGCGCCAACGCTCTCGATCCCTAATGCGAACAAGAATCTATCCAGCGGCACGGTGCGTGCTAGGTTAATACTATGGAATAAGGCCTGCACAGAAACCTCTCCCCAGCCAGCGCACTGCGCAAGGGGATTTTGTGCCTCCCGCTGCTCGAGAGTAAAAAGATCGACTGGAGAGACAATGCGACCTGTCGCAATCAAAAAACGCAAAGAGCGTCGTCCGAGTCTTTCAATGTTTAGGGCCTTTCGAGAGACAAAATGCACCAGACGTTCGAGACGTTGTGCAGGACAAGAGAGCCCCGCAGGACAACGGCGGAGACTCTCTCCTTCAAAGCGAATACTCAGCGCCCCGCAACTCGGGCAATAGTCCGGAAAAAGATAAGGTTGACGCTCTGGAGCAGCAACAGCTACATCGATGACTTGAGGAATGACGTCCCCTGCCCGCTGGACGATTACTTGATCCCCGATGCTCAATCCCTTGCGCGCGATTTCGTCTTCATTATGCAAGGAAGCCCGCGTCACACGAGCACCGTTTAAGACGACAGGGTCAAGAAGCGCAACAGGAGTTAAGGCGCCTGTCCGTCCCACTTGGATCTGAATATCACGCAGCCGTGTGACGACGCGCTCTGCAGGAAACTTATACGCAATGGCGTAGCGCGGTGCATGAGAAGAGAATCCTAAACGTTCCTGCACAGTAAAGGCGTTGATCTTGAGGACAACGCCATCAATCGCGTAGGCCAGATCCTCACGTTGAGAGAGAATGTGTCGATAAAATGCAAAGACCTCCGACGAAGAGGAACAAAGGGCGGTAGGAGCCGCCACCTGGAACCCCCAGTCTTTTAACCGTTCTAAAAGGTGTTCTTGAGTCGGAACTTCGGGAAGAGAAGAAGATAATGCGTAAGCAAAAAACTGTAGAGAGCGTTCGGCCGTTATTGCGGGATTGAGTTGGCGTAAGGATCCAGCAGCAGCATTGCGCGTATTCGCGAAGAGAGGAGCCCCCTCTTTTTGGCGCTGTGCATTAAGTGCCGTAAAAACCTGCTTTGGCATGAAAATCTCCCCGCGTACTTCAAGAAGAGGAAGCGCCTCTAAGGCAGGGACATATGGGGGAATGGTCGGAATCGTACGTGCATTTTGCGTAATATCTTCTCCCTGCTCACCGTTCCCTCTCGTGGCCGCGCTCAGGAGCACTCCCTTTTCGTACCGCAAAGAAACTGATAGTCCATCGATTTTCGGCTCCACAATGATATCTAGGGGCGCATCTCCTTCTTTAGAGGTGAGAAAACGCTGTAAACGGGAAAGAAACGCTACAATATCTTCCTCAGAGAAGGCGTTATCGAGGGAGAAGAGAGGAGAGAGATGCGCAATCTTTGCAAAAGGAGGAAGAGGATCCGCCCCGACAGTAGCGCTCACACTGTCTTGTTGTCGCAAATCGGGAAATTGCGTCTCTAACGCCAACAGATGTTGGTATAGTTGATCGTAGACATCATCGCTGACTTCTGGGGCGTCTTCTTGGTAATATTTCTTTGATAGGTGCCGTAAGCGTGCAGAAAGCTGCGCGTACTCCTTTCGCTGCTCTGGAGGAACAGATGGGGGGAGCTCCTCCTCAAATAAGGAGAGGACACCGGGGACCTCTTTTCTTTTGCGACCGGCCACTAAAGGTTGCTCGCCAAATTTCTGGCAACTTGGCGTGCCGCTTCTGTCACTTTTTCCGCCGAAAGCATTTGCGCCAACGCTTCGATCGCCTTTTCCGGCGCTAAAGGTTCGACAAAACTTTGTGTTCTCTGCGCCTCTGTTTTCTTTCGCACGGAAATATGATGATGAGCTTGAGCGGTAACTTGAGGAGAATGCGTAATCGTTAAGACCTGTAAGGACTTTTCCGCAAGAGCGCGGAGCTTCGCACCAATAGCGGAGGCGATAGCGCCTCCCGTTCCTGTATCAATTTCGTCGAAGATCACTGTACGAATGTCTAAAGCCTGGGCCAGGGTAGCGTAGAGGGCAAGCGAAAAACGGGCGAGTTCCCCGCCTGATCCACCCTGGGCAAGAGGACGGAGGGGGCCTTGTGGATTGGTGCGAACGAGAAAGGTCACTATGTCCTGCCCCTTAGGACCAGGAGCCGGAGCCGGCGTCACCTCAACACGAAACTCCGCACCCTCTAGGCGAAGGTCTTTTAAATACCTATTTACGGAAACACTTAAAGTGGCAGCCACTTGATGGCGTTGTGCAGAAATACGTTCCGCCGCCGCCGTATAGGCGGTGGCTGCCGCCGTACATCGTATGCGCTGCGCAACGACCTTTTCTGCAATATGGGACGTTTGTGTGGCACGATTTTGTAGTTCCTTCCAGAAAGCAGGTAACATTTCTGGCATAACGTTGTGACGTCGGGCTAAGTCGCGTAAAAGGAAAAGGCGTTCTTCCACTTCTTCCAGAGTGCGATCTGCCTGCCGAAGCGCCCGCTCCTGGGCATCCAGAGGGGTAATAATCGCATCAATAGCGGCCCAAGCCTGCTCTAAAGAAGGTAAAAGATCCGTAAAAAAGGGGGATTTCTCACGTGCAAGAATCCTTTGCGCCTGCCGAAAGGCCTCCTGTGTGCGTTCCTCAAAAAGGAGACGAAGCTGTTTGATCGTATCGAGTGAGGCTTGCTTGTTTTTTAGCAAAATCCTTTCTTGTGCTAGGCGACCTTCTTCCCCTTCCTCTGGGTGAATTTTGTCAAAATCTTCCAAGGCTTGGGTCAAAAAAGAGGCTTCTTTTTTCTGTTGCGCTTCTTGTTGTTCCAGCGCCGCAAGAAGTTGCTGGGTAGATGTCCATTGGGAAAAGCGTTGCGCCACCTCCTGAACCGCAATACCACCGAACTTATCAAGAAGGGGCGCGTAGGCCGAACTTTCCCAAAGCTGGCTGAATTGCCCATGGAATTCGAGCAGAAGGGGGGCCAATTGCCGGAGAAATCCTTGACTGATAACGCAATCGTTGAGGAATATGCGCGATTTTCCTTTCT
>JAIRMZ010000060.1 GCA_031258355.1 Holosporales bacterium | reverse complement strand
CTTAAGAAGGTCCGTGAGATTCATGTCGCCGTTAAATGTGCTCACAACCCCAGTCACGCTTTAGCTTTTTGCGCTGAAATCCTGAAACAGTCTGAGAATGCTTTACATTACCCAGAGGCATGTTTTGTTGAGGCCGGCTGTTTTAAAGGGGGAAGCTCCGCCAAATTCTCCCTATTTACAGCATGTCTGGAAAGAGATCTCATTCTTTTCGATTCTTTCGAAGGGCTGCCGACAAATCAGGAGGAGCATAGGACGAGCATAGAGGGACACTCTATAGAAGGATGGTTCGAAGGGGGAAATTTTTGCGGATCTCTCGAAGAAGTGCAAAAAAATATCTCTCAATTTGGCAAAAAGGAAAAAGTACAATTTGTTCCTGGATGGTTCGATAAAACTCTACCCGATTTCTCTCGGCCAATTCTTGGAGCCTTTCTTGACGTCGATTTAGCATCTTCTACGGAAATTTGTTTGCGGCATTTTTACCCCCTTCTAGTGCCAGGAGGTGTAATTGTTTCTCAAGACGGAGACTTCCCTCTTGTCATTGAGGTCATCAAAGATTCCTCCAAGTGGCGAGGAAAATCCGATACTTGTCCTCCTCCTATCGTAGAGGATCTCGGCAACAAGATCACAAAAATTCGAAAGCCCTCTAGTTTATCATAGGACAATTTGGTAGGAATGAGTTTCGTATCTTGCAAGAAGATAGGAGCATGGGCTGTTTGATAAAAAGATGAGGAAAGTTTACGTCGGCATGTCCGCGGATCTTGTCCATCCAGGACATTTGAATATTCTTCGCGAGGCAGCGAAACTAGGGGAAGTGACAGTCGGTCTTCTTACAGATACTGCCATAGCCTCCTACAAGCGTTTGCCTTATATGACATTTGAAGAGCGCAAAACTGTTGTTGAATCTCTTCGGGATGTCCATACCGTTGTGGCACAAGAAACGCTGGACTATGTGCCAAATATTTCATCTCTTCGTCCGGATTATGTTGTCCATGGGGATGATTGGTGTGTGGGTGTGCAAGCACCAACACGACAGCGTGTCATTGATACGCTAGCAGCATGGGGAGGCAAACTAGTCGAAGTTCCTTACACACAAGGCGTCTCTTCTACGAAATTCAACCAAGCACTTAAAGAGGTTGGCGTTTTACCAGGACGGCGCTTGGGATCTCTGCAGCGCTTGTTGTCCGCCAAACCACTGCTGCGTTTCTTAGAAGTGCACAACGGATTGACTGGGGCTATTGTGGAACATACCCATATCACAACACAGCAAGGGCCTTGTGAATTCGATGGCATGTGGTGTAGTAGCCTCACGGATTCAACAGCACGTGCAAAGCCAGATATCGAACTCGTCGATCTCTCTTCTCGTGTACGTACTATTGAGGAAGTTTTTGAAGTTACCACAAAGCCACTTATTTTTGATGGAGATACCGGAGGATTAGCGGAGCATTTTGTTTTTACCGTTAAGACTTTGGAGCGTCTTGGCGTTTCTGCTGTCATTATCGAGGATAAAACAGGCCTGAAGAAAAACTCTCTCCTCGGGACAGATGTTGCGCAAACGCAAGAATCTATAGAAATTTTCTGTCACAAGATCCATGAAGGAAAACGCGCTCAAATTTCTCAAGATTTCATGATAATCGCGCGTATCGAAAGCCTTATTTTGGGGCACGGTCAACAGGATGCCTTGCAACAAGCAGAAAGTTACATCCGTGCAGGTGCTGATGCGATTATGATCCATTCGCGTCAAAAGCAGCCAGATGAGATTTTTGCTTTTTGTGAAGCTTATGCGAAGTTGCCAGAGCAACGTCCCCTTGTCGCTGTCCCCTCAAGTTATAGTCATGTGACGGAGGAAGAGCTTCGACAAAAAGGCATCTCTATTGTCATTTATGCTAACCATCTTCTGCGCAGTGCCTATCCGGCTATGAAGAGAACTGCGGAGAGCATTTTGCGTCATAGACGTGCTTTCGAGGCTGATAAAGATATCATGAGTATCAACGATATTTTGGCGCTTGTTCCTGGGACCAAATGATTGATCCACAGCACTTTATTCAGAAGCTTCAGGGAAAAGGCATACAGTTTTTCACGGGTGTTCCGGACTCGACATTAAAGGAACTGAGCGCCTATTTAGCGCGCACCCTTTCCAGCACACAGCATTTGATCGCAGCAAACGAAGGAAACGCTATCGGGCTTGCCATCGGCCATTTTCTCGCAAAAAATACGCCTGCAGCCGTCTATATGCAAAATTCTGGGCTTGGGAACGCTGTTAATCCGCTTACTTCTCTGGCGGACAAGGCGGTTTATGGCATTCCTATGCTCTTAATTGTGGGATGGCGAGGAGAACCCGGAAAAAAAGACGAGCCTCAGCACATTACACAAGGGCGTATAACGCCTGGCCTTCTCGATTGTTTGGGAATTCCTTATCGGGTTTTGGAGGATATCCAAACACTGGAAGTGCTGTGGCCTTTGTTGCAAGAACGACAACCCGTCGCCCTTCTCGTCCCTGTCGGAACCTTTTCCTTTTATCCTTCCTCTGTAGAGAAACAGGAGGTGGCTTCTTCATTGCAACGGGAAGAAGCTCTTGCTGTTCTCTTAGAAGCCCTTGCACAAGAAGACTGCCTTATCGCGACAACAGGAAAGAGTGGAAGAGAACTGTTTGAGCTAAGAATACGACGTCAGGAAACACCTTACGATTTTTTGACGGTAGGAGGCATGGGCCACGCTTCTTCGATTGCTTTGGGAGTGGCTTTGGCAATGCCCGATCGGCGTATCGTTTGCCTTGATGGAGATGGAGCGCTCATCATGCATCTTGGCGCTATGGGGGTAATCGGCAGTCTACGTCCTACGAATTTTCTGCATGTTTTACTTAATAACTATTGTCATGAATCTGTTGGAGGTCAACCGACTTGCTCCGCTAGCATGGATTTCGCAAAAATCAGCGCCGCTTGCGGTTACGCTAGTTATGCACGAGCGACTTCTGTAGAAAACTTAACTACAGCCATTTGTTGTCTTCAAGGAAAAAAAGGACCGCATTTCCTCGAGATTTGCCTCTTACCCGGATCTCGTCCTGATCTTGGACGCCCTACCACCTCGCCTCTCCAAAATGGCCAACAATTTATGAAACACCTTCAATGTCCTGGCATTACAGCAATCCCGTAAGGATTTATAGCGGCGAAGAAGCTCTCGGGGAACTCCGGGTTTCTTTAGAAAAAAAACGTGTTCTACTTGTCACGACAGAAGGAACAGTCGCAAGAGGCACGGCCGATCGCTTAAAGCGTAAAATCTGTTCTGCGCATTGGGTCATGCAAACAGTACCTCCCAATCCCGAGCTCACAACTTTAACATCTTATGGTCACTCTTTGGCCCAGGAGAAGCCGGAGGCCCTTGTCGCTCTAGGGGGAGGAAGTGCTATCGATAGCGCAAAGGTTTTAGCTGTCCTTTTAATGCATCCAAAAAGATCTCTAGAAACCTTTTTGCGAGAAGAACAAAAAGAAGTGCTGCCAAGTGCGCTTCCCCTTTTCAGCATTCCAACGACAGCAGGAACGGGAGCAGAAGTCACCCCATTTGCAACACTCTGGGATAAGATCCATTTAAAGAAATATTCTCTAGAGAGCCACTTTCTCTACGCTCAAGCGGCTTTTCTGATTCCAGAATGGACCGCTTCTTTGCCTTGGAAAGAAACCTTGTGGGGTGTTTTAGACACCCTCTCTCATAGCCTTGAAACGTTATGGAACAGGCATATGACTCCCTTGAGTGCCTTATTCGCACGGGAGGCGATCCGCTTAGTTACCACGTTTCTTCCTATGGTGCAAAAAGAGGGACAAGCGTTAGCAGCGCGAACACAGCTCCAACAAGCAAGCTGCTATGCAGGTCTTGCAATCAGTCAGAATAAAACAGCTTTAGCGCATGCTTTATCGTATCCCCTGACTTTGCGCTATGGCGTCCCGCACGGGCTTGCTTGCTCGTTTACACTCCTTGCTCTTATTAAAGAAATCCAGGCGCGCCACCTGTGGCGTTGTACGGAAGACGCGGTGGCTGCTGAGCTTGCGGCAAATCTCTTGAGAATTCTCACTCTTCCCGAAGAAATACGAAAATTTTGTAGCTCAGAGCAAATTGAAGATTTAGTACAAGAGGCACATCTTTACCAGTCACGTGCTGGAAACTTTATCCTCAATTTATCGGACCTTGACTTGCGCACTCTCTTGCAGCGCAGCTTGTGTGTTGGAAACTAGTCCTTTACAAGATCCAAGATGTACTGTCCCCCAACTTGGGCAGCCTGACCGAAATGGCAAATCATCTTGTCTCGGAAGCCTCTAATGCGTTCGACGCAACATTCCTTATTCTTTAAAAGATCTTCCGCCAATACTCCTGCGCCCTCGACTTCTCTTTCTTCAATGTTTTTCCCGAAAAAGTCCCTCTGCTGTATCTCTATCGGCGCAATACCCAGCTCCTCATAGTCTTCATTGTGAATCTTCATCTTTGTATTGACAAATAAGGTAGGCCTCTCTTTCACGATAGCCCATTCAAAAGCAATTCCAGACCAATCGGTAATCAGGACAGCGGCACGTTGAAGACTTTCGTCACTCTTCATATCCAAGTCCAAGCAAAAGCGTTGTTCCCCTTTAAAGTGATCTCGGAGAGCAAAC
The DNA here is from genome assembly GCA_031258355.1 of Holosporales bacterium. Taxonomy (GTDB): domain Bacteria; phylum Pseudomonadota; class Alphaproteobacteria; order UBA3830; family JAIRMZ01; genus JAIRMZ01. Next base: position 152 of record JAIRMZ010000060.1, on the reverse strand, counting down.
AGGAGCTTTGGATTTCTTTTTAGGGTTTCATCATGAGGACGTGCAATAACGTGAAATCCCGAATGAAGGAGGCTTTGGAAAAGAGGAAGTGCACAAGTCTCAAAGATGTTCCCTTCGTGCCAAGAGGGAGCAACAAGGACGGTTTTTTCATC
>JAIRMZ010000031.1 GCA_031258355.1 Holosporales bacterium | reverse complement strand
CACGCCAGTCCACTTGATCGAGGTATTCGTTAACGGAGGCGACGACATCCAAGATAACCTTATGGTCTTGGCGCAACTTGGTGTGCTGTTCTCGGTACACGATGTAAGCACGCGCGGTCTTGAAAAAATTGGCAGAGATAAGGGTCTGTTCAATGATATCCTGAATCTGTTCTACGGAAGGAAGACGCGAGGCAAACCGATGGCGAAGGACCTTAAGTACTTGTGCCAGTAAGAGAGCGACTTCCTCTTCGCCAAATTCCTCCGTTTCGATGCCCGCACGGGTAATAGCTGAACGGACACGCTCTGTATCGAAAAGAACTGTCGTCCCATCACGCTTAATAACTCCCTTGGGAAGGAGGGTATTCATCGAAGGATCGCTTTTGTTTGTGGACATGGACACCTCTTTTTCTCTTTGAAAAACACGCAAACCTTGGCCCAGAAGGCTAGGTCGAGCAAACAAGATCAAGTATACAATGCCCAAACTCTTCTGTCATGAAGCTTGGATATTTGCCACGGTGTCTAGCGTTTTTCTCTTTAGGAAGAAAGTATGGTGCCCAGGGACGGAATCGAACCGCCGACACGAGGATTTTCAGTCCTCTGCTCTACCGACTGAGCTACCTGGGCGCCGGTCTATAAGTAGAGAAGTTTTGGAGGAAAGTCCAGGAGATTTCTCTTTTAAGAACGTAAATCTTTGATTTGATCACGCAGGAGAGCAGCTTGTTCGAAGTTGAGATCCGAAGCGGCCTGATACATAGATTTTTCGATGGAGGCAATTTCTCGCTCCAGTGCACGTTCTTCTCGACGAGAACGAGGGTTTTTTTGAGAAGAAAGGGTCGGAGGTTTTTTCTCCGAGCATGCCTTTTCCTCCCTCAAAATTGTGGAAATCGTTTTCTGAATGGTCTTTGGTGTGATGGCGTGAGCAGTATTGTAGGTGAGCTGTTTTTCCCTCCGACGTCTTGTTTCTTCTAAGGCAGCGATCAGAGAAGCGGTTTGTCTGTCCGCATACAGCACAACATATCCGTCAATATTCCGGGCTGCTCGTCCTATTGTCTGGATGAGAGATGTTTTTGACCGCAGGAATCCTTCCTTATCCGCATCTAGAATGGCCACGAGCCCACATTCGGGAATATCTAGCCCTTCTCGGAGGAGGTTAATCCCAATAAGCACATCAAAAACACCCCGCCGAAGATCTTGAAGCAGCTCAATGCGCTCCAGTGTCTCTATATCTGCGTGCAAATAGCGCGCGCGCACGCCAATCTCCGTTACATACTCCGTCAAAGCTTCCGCCATTTTTTTGGTGAGAGTGGTCACCAAGATGCGATATCCTTTCGCAACTACTTCTTGGATACGTGCTAGAAGATCGTCCACTTGCCCCTTACTCGGCTGAATAAGACAAAGAGGATCCACCAGACCTGTCGGACGAATGACTTGCTCAATACAAATACTGTTTGTGCGTTCTAATTCCCAAGGACCCGGAGTCGCGGAGACAAAAATTGTTGCAGGACGGAGGAGATCCCATTCCTCAAACTTCAAGGGACGATTATCCACGCAAGAAGGGAGCCGAAATCCATACCTTGCCAGAGTGGTTTTGCGCGCCTGATCACCTCGGTACATCCCTCTTATCTGAGGCACTGCAACATGGCTTTCGTCTACAATCAGCAAGGCTTCTGCCGGAAGGTATTCAAAGAGGGTAGGTGGTGGCTCCCCAGGTTGACGTCCCGTTAGATAGCGTGAATAATTCTCTATCCCTTGGCACTGACCGGTTGCTTGCAGCATCTCAAGGTCAAGGCTGACGCGTTCCCATAATCTCTGAGCTTCAAGCAGTTTGTTCTCAGCCTTGAGTTCCTCATGACGCAAGACAAGATCCTGCTGAATATGCGCGATAATCTCAGGCAGGCGCTCGGCCATTGTTACGAAATGTTTGTTGGCATAAAGCGTAACCGTCTCGCAAGAGGCACGTTTCTCTCCTGTTAAGGCGTCTGTTTCCCAGATCGTCTCAAGTTCGTCGTCAAAGAAAAATAACCGCCAAGTAAAGTCATCCGCATGGGAAGGATAGATTTCCACCATATCTCCCCGAACACGAAATTGCCCTCGCGTAAGGGCAAGATCATTACGCTTATACTGAAGATCGACGAGTTGGTGAATCAATTGGCGTCGTGGATAGATTTGTCCTGGCGTTAGCTGGAGTGTTTTAGCGCTATAAGCTTCACGATCGCCGATTCCGTAGATGCAAGAGACACTCGAGACAAGAATAACGTCCGAACGCTCCAGCAAAGAACGGGTGGCTGCATGCCGCATACGATCAATATGCTCGTTGATGGTTGCTTCTTTCTCGATATAAGTGTCCGTACGCGGGACGTAGGCCTCTGGTTGGTAATAATCGTAATAAGAAACAAAATACTCCACCGCATTGTTCGGAAAGAATCCACGCATTTCCCCGTATAGTTGCGCGGCTAGCGTTTTGTTAGGGGCCAAGATCAGCGTGGGCCTTCCTAGTGCTTGAATGACATGGGCCATCGTAAAGGTTTTCCCTGATCCCGTTACACCAAGTAGTACTTGATCGCGTTTACCTTCGCGCACTCCTTGCACCAATGCCTGAATAGCAGTCGGCTGGTCTCCCGCTGGGGCAAAAGGCGAGACAAGGGAGAACATTAGTACCCTGTTTGGAGGCGTTCGATAAGCTGTTGAACAGAAGGAATGAAACGATCCGCGTAATAAGGATCTTCAGCAAAGCGGTATGCCTGATCTCCCGCAAAAACCAACTCCTTGTGCGGATCTCCTCCATGGGCCACGCGTTGTAGCGTCTTTTGAATACAAAAGGACCGAGGATCATTTTCCTTTGAGGAAGTTAACTGCGTTTGACACCATCCACTAAAGTGGCATCCACTAAGACAGCCTGTGCAGGCTGCTTGGTCACGGCGAATGGCTTCTGCCTTCTGTGGAGTTACAAAAAGGAGCGTCTTACTGGGAGTGCGCAGAGCTACGGTGTACCCTTCCTTCTGCCAAGCAGGGAGACGTGCATGCGCTGATGCTTCGAGATACACGACCGCCCCTCGCGAGCCCAGAGAAAAGGGGAAAAGGCCGGGAGAGTGTGCTGTTTCATGATAAGCGATTTGTCTTGTGGAGCGCTCTTGCAGCTCTTGCAGAAAAGCATTGTTTACCGCAGAGGACCAGAATCCTGTCGGGCTGAACTGTGTCGAAAGGATATCACCCTTCTTGAGGGACAAGAGAAGGCTGTGCCAGGATCGGGCTACAGGGGATTCTTGTGTTAGTAAGGAGCGCGTCCCCAATTGGAAGGCAATCGGGCCCACCTCTGGATTATCGATCCAATCTGTCCACTCTGAGAGCCACCAAACTCCTCCGGCCATGATGATAGGGAGGGTTCCGAGGCCGCATTCGCGCATGAAGGTACGTAGTGCGACGATACGCGAATAAGGAGATTCTGGTCGAAGGGCATCTTCTTTGTGCGAAAGGCCATTATGTCCTCCTGCACGCCAAGGGTCTTCGTAGACGACCCCTCCTAGGAAGTCACAAAATTGGTGATAGGCCCGCTTATAGAGAGCACGAAAGGCACGTGCCGAAGAAACGATGGGATAGTATGCTATACCGTATTGAGAGGCAATCTCTGCGGCTTTGTAGGGCATTCCTGCCCCGCAAGTCAGCCCATGGATAAATTCCTTGGCTCGTGTGAGGATACCATGCAGAATCTCTTCTGTTCCTGCCATTTCCCAAAGCACATTCATGTGAATGCGCCCTTGTCCACAAGCCGTTTCATGTGCGATCTTCGCTTGTGTAATCCCGCCTTTAATTGCCTGAGCGATGAGATTGCGGTAACGTTCAACACGTGTTTTCCCTTTGTAGGAGGGGGCAGTCATACACCCATCCTCGGACAGAAAATCCGCATTAACGGCAGAAAACGTGCCTACCGCGCCCGCCCGGGCCCAAGCGCCACAAGAGGCCCCCGTAGAAACAGCAATGCCCTTTCCTCCTTCGATGAGAGGCAATACCTCTGCGCCTGATAGCTT
>JAIRMZ010000115.1 GCA_031258355.1 Holosporales bacterium | reverse complement strand
AAGCGTGTAATTGTGAATCTCGAAGGAAATACTTTCTGCACGCCAAGAAGGCTTTCTCATACAGAGCTCACAGAGGGTGTTGGCTTTCATATTCCTCATATACGAATGTCGTTTCGACTCTTCCGTGAAGTAGAGGAGATTCTGTACCGCTATTTCCAAATAATTCCCTCGCCTTCCCCAGAGAAACGTGGATATTGGTTTAATGGAGCTTGTTCTTCCCATGCCTACACCAGAGAGAAGGGATATTTAAAAGGGTTCCGGGCAGATCACGAACGGAATAAACCTGAGCTGCTAGCTCTCAAGAAGTTTCTAGATACACATGACCTAGCAGCAGTGAATAAGCGGTTCAATACGACAGAACGGTGCTTTACCCATCTAATGGAGATTTTTACCTCTATGGACACTATTCGGATAGATCTTTTTATTCCTCCCTATTGCACGATGGCCTGGATTAAATGGAAGAAACCATTCTGGTCGCCTAGAGAAACGGAAGGTGGTTTCTCGAGTTACATCGGTGGAATTCTTTACATCTTAGACAAGATCGAGGAATTTCCGAATATCCATCTTTACGCTTTTGATGATGTAGCCGAGATTACAGGAAACACAGCAAATTATTCGGATGATATACACTACGGAATAGGCATAAATCGATATATCTTGCGATCTCTCAAGGCGGGGAAGCATCAAATTACGAAGGACAATGTCTTAGCTTATCTCCAACGCATGGCGGAGGTCCTTGTCGCCTTCGATCCCACTCCTGACTACACTCACACCGTTTCCTTTGAGGGACCGCTTAACGAAGAAACCGAGAAAGCCTTCGCCACCTTCCCTCCTCCTATGGGTCCAGAACCTCTTCTACCGTAAGGGGGGGGGGAGGTAAGCTGCAGGAGAGGAGAGATCGGATGACCATAAAAGACAGCCTATGGAAAGGACTTCACACGGTTCTTAATGTGGGGTGCGCGAAGGTCCTGATCCTTGAAATCTCCGGCCTTTGCAGTGCGCGGTGCAAATATTGCTGTCGAGGAACGAGCAATCATATAAGCACGATAAAGTTCATGACAGCGGCCCATTTCGAAGCCCTCCTCGCACACTTGAAAAAAACCAGATTTCTTCCCCGATGGCGCGGCATGATCGAACTCTATAGCTGGTCAGAACCAACATTAAACCCAGAGATTGACACCATTTTGCAGATTACTCATCGCTACAAGCAAAGGGCCCGCCTATCATCAAATTTTATTGTTCCTTGGCGGATCGCCCCTGAAAGTTATCCTTATATTGGAAACGTCATCTTCTCTCTCTGCTCCTTGCAAAATGAGCACTACAGAAGAATTTACGGTGCAGATCTTCAAACGACGCTGGCGCATTTTAAAGAGTTTTTAGCCAATAGAAAGAAATACAATCCAGGCATGTCTGTCACGATTCACTGGCTACAATACAAATTCAACACAGAGGAAACGGCAGCAGCAAAGCAATATTTTTCAGAATTGCTTCAAGGCGAGTTCTGTTTTCGTGGATTTCCGGCCTATCTCAACGATCTGCAAGCGCATCTCAGTTATTTTCGCAGTGGAGGACAGGTCCTCGAGGGTTATAATCTCGAAGAGGTCAAAGAAGACATCGATCTTGACAGGATTATTCGTATCTCAACTAAAGCTCCAAAATCCTTTCCCTGTCCGATGAAAACCCCGTCTTTCCTGGTGATTACCGAAGACGGGCAGCTTGCTCAATGTTGCATGGTCACCTCCAAACATCCCGAATATCGTCGAGGAGATATCCTCACCTTGCGTCGACAAGAGATCATCCGCCTCAAGAAAAATGCCCCTATCTGCCAAGAGTGCGAACAGTGTCATTTTCCTTATTTCTTTTTCGGGGGAAACGAAGGCGTTGATTAGAGCAAGGCCCCCCTATGGCTCGGAGCGGCGTCCTTTAGTTCTGAGTTGTTCCCAGTATAGAAGGCGCTTCTTGATTTCGCGCTCAAATCCGCGTTCTAGCGGCTCATAAGGACGGCGCAAGGGAAGTTCCTCCGGAAGAAAATCCTGTCCGGAGACGCCTTCTGCTGTATCGGGATCGTAGATATACCCAGCGCCATACCCTTGCGCTTTCATCCAAGAAGTCGGAGCGTTCAGGATCGATTTTGGCGGCATAAGAGAGGAAAAGGCGTGCGCCCATTGCCGTGCCGCCTTAAAAGCTTTGTAAGCACTAACAGATTTCGGAGCCGTAGCGAGATAAATGATGAGCGGAGAAAGGACAAGATCTCCCTCGGGACTGCCTAGTATCTGATAGGCTTGAAAAGCGTTAATAGCCTGATTCAAGGCTTGTGGATCTGCCAAGCCGATATCCTCCATCGCAAAGCGAATCAAGCGACGCAGGAGATACAAAGGATCTTCCCCTCCTTCGAGCATGCGCGCCATCCAATAGAGAGCCGCCTGCACATCAGAGCCGCGCAAAGACTTATGTAGGGCACTGATCAAGTTGTAATGTTCTTCCCCATTCTTATCGTAAAGGGCAGCCCGCTTGCGGATAATCTTGATCAGCTTGTCCGGTGTTAGCTTCTCCTTGAGGCATAAAGACAGCAGATCTTCCACCCGATTTAAAAGATACCGTCCATCGCCATCAGCAAGTTGGCAAAGCGTCACCCGCGCATCTGAAGTCAAAGGCAATTCCTTCCCTGTATGGGCTTCCGCCCGACTCAGAAGGATCTCCAGCGCCGAGGCATTAAGGCGTTTTAGCGTTAACACTTTGCAACGTGACAGAAGGGCAGCGTTTAGAGAAAAAGAAGGATTTTCTGTGGTGGTTCCCGCTAGGGTTAGGGTACCAGATTCAAGATGTGGTAAGAAAATATCTTGTTGCGCACGGTTCAAACGATGAATTTCATCCACCAGCAAAACAGTGGGCGTTCCCTCTCGCAGACGCCAGGCAGCTTGATCAAAAATCTCTTTAAATTGGGCCGTCCCTTGGAGCACAGCAGAGGCAGAAACAAAGAAGGCACCACTTTTCTGAGCGAAAAGCTTGGCGAGTGAGGTTTTTCCACAGCCCGGAGGTCCCCAAAAGATCAGGGAAGGCAAAGGGACTTGCTTTACAAAATGCTCTAAAGAGCCGGCACCTTCAAGAATATTTTCCTGACCCACAAGCTCCGCAAATTCCTGAGGACGGAGGCGGTCAGCAAGAGGACGCGTCTCATGTGCCTGTGCTGGGAGATCCTCGAAGAGAGAAGGCATGACGGCACTGTAAAATCTTCCTATAAGAGGAACAAGCTGCGGCGCTTTATTGAAAACTCCGCACAAGGCTAGCAGCTACCAAATTCCAGCCGTCGATCAAGACAAAAAAAACTAATTTGAAAGGAAGAGAAACGATAACGGGAGGAAGCATCATCATCCCCATCGACATCAAAACAGCGGCCACCACAAGGTCGATTACAAGAAAAGGGAGAAAAATCAAGAACCCGATTTCAAAGGCACGGCGGAGCTCGCTAAGCATAAAGGCAGGCAACAAGATTTTCAGAGGGAGTGTCTG
>JAIRMZ010000069.1 GCA_031258355.1 Holosporales bacterium | reverse complement strand
TGCCCACAAAGCGTTTCGTTTATGGTTGAGTAAGTAATGTGCGACAGGGGGGGCTACGGAAACGGTGACCTTGGTTTTTTTCTCCTGAGAAATCTCTTTCTCAAGGAGCCTCAGCACACGAATGGCTGTGGACTCTGTCGAGCGCACGATGCCTGTTCCTCCGCAGCAAGGACAAAGGAAGCTGCTCGCTTCAGAAACACTACGCCCTAAGCGTTGTCGTGACAATTCCAGCAAACCGAAGGGGCTGATCTTTCCTATCTGTAGGCGGGCGCGGTCCCCTTTTGTGACCTCCTTCATACGCCGCTCCACGGCCGCATTATTGCGAGGATCGGCCATGTCGATAAAATCGATCACAATCAGCCCCGCCAAATCACGAATCCGTAGTTGCCGTGCGATTTCTCCAGCAGCCTCGAGATTGGTACGAAAGGCCGTCTCCTCGATATTACGCTCACGCGTCGCACGTCCTGAATTGACATCAATAGCGATCAAGGCCTCTGTAGCATTAATCAGGAGGTATCCCCCGGACTTCAGGTCAACGCGTGTTTCGTAGATATTCGCGATTTGCTCTTCAAGCTTGTATTTCTGGAAAAGAGAATGCTCTTCTCTTTTAAAGAGCTGAACACGTCGCGCATGGCTGGGGATTAAAGATTTGATGAAATTTTTCGCTGTTTTGTATCCTTCCTCTCCCTCCACCAGGATCTCCGTCATATCGCGTGTGTACATATCGCGGATAGCACGCTTGATGATATTCGCTTCTTCATGCACCAAGCTCGGAGCCGTAGATCGAAGCGTTTCCGCACGAATCTGTTCCCAAACCTTAACGAGGTAATCGTAGTCCTTCTTGATATCTGTTTTGCTACGCTCCACACCTGCGGTACGCGCGACTACGCCCATTCCTGAAGGGACATGCAAAGATCCAAGTGCTTCCCTCAAGCGCTGCCGATCCTGTGCGTTGGTGATTTTCCGAGATATCCCGCTGCTTCTTTCGGAATTCGGCATCAAGACGATGTATCGTCCTGCCAAGGAAAGATGGGTGGTGAGGGCAGCCCCTTTGTTTCCACGCTCTTCCCGAACCACTTGCACCAGTAAGATTTGGCGTCGCCTGATAATTTCTTGAATTCTATAACGGTGCAAAAACTGCGTCCGTAGGCGTGCAATGCGGGCTTCTTCAGAAGGGAGCTCTTCTGTTTCTTCCTCCTCCCCTTCATGAGGTGCAGGAGGTTTGGCATTAGCGACCCACTGCTCAAACTCTTCCCGATCATCAACGGGTAACTGATAATAATCTGGGTGAATTTCGTGAAGGCTCAGGAACCCATGACGCTCCTGGCCAAAATCAACAAAAGCAGCCTGAAGGGAAGGCTCTACACGCGAGACCTTTCCGAGGAAAATATTCCCCTTAAGAGCAGCTTTTGTCGAACTTTCAAAATCAAACTCCTCCAACCGATCATCTTCTGCAACCGCTACCCGTGTTTCCTCTGGGTGCGCAGCGTCGATAAGCATACGCCGAACCATAATAATTCCTCCTACGAACAGGGAGTGGCGACAAACGTCTGTCTCCCTTCGCAAAAATAAAAAGAAATTCCTCGCTATCGTTTAGAGCGCACCAAAACATTTGAAAAATACACCCCTCTCCTTTTGAGAACTTCTTTACCGCGTTTCTCAACGCATAAAAACCCATGGGTAGGATAAAGGAGAATAGATTTTCGATCAACTCCCCGAGAAAAAGAGGGAGGGGTGTTTTCCGCACCGTTAAGAGGGAAAAGCGAGAATTGACAGCCTTAAGGTCCCTCGATAAAACCCCTGGAGGGATGGGTGGCCGAGCGGTCGAAGGCGCACGCCTGGAAAGTGTGTATACGGTTTTCCCGTATCGTGGGTTCGAATCCCACCCCATCCGCCAAGGGACCCAGCAAAAACACCCTATGAAGGTGTAGGATTGGAGCATGAGGGTCACCCAATTTCTTTTGTGGAGCTTGTTCTTGCGGATTCTTCCCGCTTGGGGAATGGACTATTTCGATTATCAGGCAACGACTCCCTGCGATCCGCAAGTCGTTGAAGCGATGGCGCCTTATTGGACTCAGGAATTCGGTAATCCGCATTCTCCTCATGCTTTTGGTGTGCGCGCGGCTACGGCCTTAGAGGCAGCACGTCAGCAGATCGCAAAGATTATGGGAGGAAAAGCACAAGATTATATTTTCACTTCTGGAGCTACGGAAGCCAATGGGTTAGCCATCTTGGGGGTGATGGGGGCAGCTTCCCCCAAGAAGAGGCATATCATTACCTGCGCGACCGAACACAAAAGTGTTCTGGAAACCTGCCTCTCTCTTGCACGACAAGGATACACCGTTACCGTTCTACCTGTCGATCGTAAGGGGCACCTCTCCTTAGAGCTTTTAAAACAATCGATTCGTGCGGATACTTGCCTTGTTTCTTTGATGACGGCTAATAATGAGATCGGGCTTATTCATCCCATCGCGGAGATCTTAAAGATCTGCCACGATCGGGGGGTGTGGCTCCATACGGATGCAACACAAGCCGTTGGTTTCTTACCTCCTCGTGCTTTTCGGGCGGATCTTGTGAGTTTCTCTGGGCACAAAATCTATGGCCCCAAAGGGGTAGGCGTCCTGTACGTGGCTCCTCACATTAAAATCCGACCCCTTATTTACGGAGGGGTGCAAGAACAGGGGAAGCGACCAGGAACGCCTCCCGTTCCCCTTTGCGTAGGGATGGCGAAGGCTTTGGTTCTTGCCGAAGAGCATAGGGAGCAGGAAAAACGCCGCTTGGCGCAGCTACAAGAACTCTTTTTAGGGGAATTGCGTGCTTTGTCAGGTTGGCAACTCAATGGGGGGCGTAAAGATCGCCTTCCCAACAATATTAATGTAAGTATTGAGGGTGTAGATCGCGAAGATTTGCTGGCCGCCCTTCCGGAATTTGCTCTGTCCTCAGGATCCGCTTGCAATACGGAGGAGCATTTTTCCCATGTCTTGGAGGCGTTAGATCCGGAGGAGAAAAATCCTCCTGCGGCGCTACGCATAGGCTTTGGTCGTGGGACGACAGAGGAGGCAGTAAGGCGTCTTGTGAGTCAGATCATCACCGCTGTGCAGCAATTACGTGTGGCCAAACCCTCTGGAGGAAAACGGGCTTGCGCAACACAAAAAGGCACGCTTCGCTCTTCTAGGAAATCTTGACCTATGAAACATTCCATCCCTCTAGTTTTTTATTTCACATTTTTGTGGGAGTGTTGTAAACTAAGGAGATGGGATTTGCCGAGTGGTGAAGGAAAGAAAGAAGGAAGGGATGCGAAGGGGAAGTGAGGGGCAGAGGGATGGTTGAGGAGAAGTTGCCAGAGTTTAAAGGATTACGGGCGGTTCTTTGGCCTATTCATAATTTTGAGCTCAAGAAATTTTTGCCCATGGGGTTAATCATGTTCTGCATGCTGTTTAACTACAGCACGCTTCGGACATTGAAAGACTCCTTTGTCGTGACCACTTGTGGAGCAGAGGTGATTAGTGCCTTGAAGATGTGGTTTGTGCTTCCGAGTGCGCTGCTGTTTGTCATGCTCTATGCCAAACTTGCGAATGCGCTTTCTAAAACAAGCCTTTTCTATACGGTTCTCAGTATCTTCCTGGGGTTTCTGGCCTGCTTTGTCTTGTTTTTGTATCCGAATCGCGATGTTCTGCATCCGGATCTATCTGGCGCTATCGAGTCCTTGCCTAGTTTGAAATGGATCTTTTTAGCAGTCCAAAACTGGACGCTCTCTCTTTTTTACATTATGGCCGAATTATGGGGAAGCGTCGTATTGACCCTGATGTTTTGGCAATTTGCAAACGATGTTACCAGTGTGAAAGAAGCGAAGCGTTTTTATAGCATGTTTGGGATTATTGGGAACTTGGGATTGATCGTCTCTGGTCACTTAACTCAGATATTTACGAAAATAGGGGAAACGACGGTAGAGGGGGTTGACGTTTGGGGCACCACGATTAACTGGCTTGTGGGAGCGATGCTGGTTTTTGGCGTTTGTGCTCTTTTTCTGTATAGCTGGATTCAGCGGAATGTTTTGACGGATCCTCGCCTGTATAATCCAGGAGATGCGGGAAAGCCGAAAAAGAAGAAAGAGAAGTTATCGATTTCCGAGAGCTTTAAGTACATTTTATCATCCAAATATATTGGGTTTATCGCTTTACTGCCGTTGTGCTATGGGATCAGCATCAACCTTGTGGAAGGGGCTTGGAAGAGTCAGGTGAGGATGGCCTTTCCAACAGCGAATGGATACGCGTCCTTTATGGGATCTTTTCAGATATGGATGGGATCGGCCTCGGTGTTTTGCATGTTTATTGGAGCGAATATTTTGCGCAAGTTTAAGTGGCATACAGCCGCCGTGATTACCCCCTGGATGATTTTAGGGACGGGAGCTCTTTTCTTTGCGTTTATGATTTTTAACGAATCGCTTGATCCGATGATGGCGGCGATGGGAACGACCGCGTTGATGATGGCGGTTATTATTGGACAGATCCAGAATGTCTTAAGTAAGGCGACGAAGTACTCCTTATACGATTCAACGACTCAGATGACTTACATTCCCTTAGATGAGGAGTTGAAGGTTAAAGGAAAGGCGGCGGTGGATGTCGTTGGAGGACGCATGGGAAAGTCTGGAGGTGCTTTAATTCAATGGGCGTTGCTGGCCTGTGTTCCTGGGTCCACCCTAGTCTCCATCGCCCCTACGACGTTTGCAGTTTTTCTTGTCATCATGGTTTTGTGGTTTTGGACCGCCTCTGGATTAAGCAAGGAGTTTGAAGCCCTTACGAAAGGAGCGGAGAGCGAGAAGACGGCAAAGGCGTAGATAAAGACCTGCTTTGCTTTACATTGAGGGAAAGGAGGCCGAGTTGGTTGTGACTAATTCGGGTCTTGCAGGAATCAGTAAAATAGAAACGATTCCTGCGTTAAAGAGGGAGAGGGGCTTAAGATTAGCGAGCAGTTTCCTTCGACAAGATAAATCCGGAGCCCCTGAGAATAGAAACGAAAAAGATTTAAATCTTATCGGGCACAATTCGAAAGGGATCCATACATAGAGATGAAGAATCTATCGATTCGGAGAGAAATCCCTTTGATAAGATAAGTCCTGAGATATCTGATTAAAAAGGAAGGTTTAAAGCCTCCGTTGGATTAGACTTTCTGAAATCAATGGAAACAACCTCTGCATTAAAATACAAGACTTCGTCAGTCCTGTGGAACTCTCTGGTGAAACGAATTCTGGATCTCACAGGAGAGGAAAGAAGGGGGAGAGATCTATTATTGCGTCTTACCGAAAAATAGAAATAATTTCTGCATTAAGGAGAAAAATCCTCCAGAAAGATGAAGTATGGGTTTTTAACTAAAGAAAAAAATTTGAAACCTCTTAGATTAGGCCTTAGAGAATTCGCAAGAAAAGTTCTCTGCATAAAGAGAGAAATCGACCAACCAAGAAGGCACCTGGCAAGACAGGCCTGGAGTCTTTGAAGAAAAGTAGAGGATTTAGGATGAAGAGAAAGATTTCTACGCAAAGGAGTTGTGGGACTTCGTCAGTCCTGTGAGACCCTTTAGTGAAACGAATTCTGGGTCTCACAGGAGAAAAAAGAAGGGGGAAAGATTCAGACTAACTGAATCATTCTTTTGATAGAAGGGATTTAAAACTTCTGAAGGCTGCTAGGAAAGATCCTCCAATTTTTGGAGGGCCTTTTAATGGAGCTACAGAGATATAAACTTAGATTCTGGCTAAACAGTTCCTTTGACAGGATAGATTCGGAGTTTCTAAAAATCATTAGAATTATCAGGACCTGACCCGCATTCCTGAATTGTTTGAACAGAAAAACGCGAAGGTTTGGACCAAATTCTATACCCTTTTTACTTCGTCCTGCAGAGTGGAGAGAGATGCTTCCCTCCTACTGCGTGCTTCTAGGAAGACAATAACGTAGAGATCTTCTCTTCAGTCGGACCCCCCCCCCTTTCTCTATCCTGTGGTGGAGAGAAGTGCTTCCCTCCTACTGCATGTTTTTAGGGAGATAATAACGTAGAAATCTTCTCTTCAGTCGGAACCCCCTCCCCCTTTGTTCCTCCATTGTTGAAAGAAGGACCATTCCGTGTTTCTAGTTGTTTCATGC
>JAIRMZ010000066.1 GCA_031258355.1 Holosporales bacterium | reverse complement strand
GAAAAGCTATGGAACTAGATCCCTACGCAGAGAGAAACGCGAAGTTTCTGTTGCTTGATCGTGTTCGCGATAAATATATATCAAAAGATGGGCGAGCGCAATCTCGTACTCCTCCTTTTCTAATAGAAATTCCTGATATCACAGAGGGAACGACGAATGGCATGGAAACATTTCTCGCTTGTTATGCTTGTGTTTTGCAGTTTTCTCGTCTTATTCGTGGAGAGGCGACTTCCCGTATTAACGACTACGGACCAATGCAGGCACATGCTGTGGAGATTGTTATCGAAGACGACAAGCACCTCGCTCTTCTTTTTCAAAAACATGCCGCTGCGGATGTGATCGATACCATTACCGTAAATACCATGATCAATCTAAAGTCCGGTGTCCAAATAAAACGAAGTTTAGTTCTTACAAATTGTCAAATTAAGGAAATTTTTTCGGATGGAGATTTTGCTATTGTAACAATTTATTACGATCAAATCGATTTCAGTTACACCCATAGAGATCGGACAGGAGCGGATCAAGGAAACGTTGCTGCAGGATTCAATTACGGAACTTGGTCGGCATCCGGAGGATAGTCCGTTTAAAGGGAGGAGACGGTGCACTATTCTGGAGAAGTTTTGAGCCCGTCTCTCCCTCTCCAACAGCAAGCGGAAGAACCGTATTGGCTTGTTTCTGCTCAGAAAATATTTTCTTCCTCTGTGCAGGGATATACAAATGCTGCCCCTTGTACAGGATGGCGCTACGCGGCTCATCACATCCTGCAGGATTCCTTTTTGAAAACGTTTAAAAAATTAGGGATCACCTATTCAGATCCCGTGGAATTTGGTATTTCTTTCGGAGTACATTCGGCACCTTTGCAAGAGAAATTTCATAAAAAACAGCCCCTTGCTGAGATAACTTTTTATGGATTAGAACCCGGAAAGAAAAAAAGCACCGTGATTCGATGTACAAAATTCTCCCATTGCTTTTTGCACGAAATGCGTTGTGCAGGACGCAAGGAATATTATATATTTTATTTTAGTAAAATATCGGATAAAATTATTATATTAGACCCAAAAACAGGCCGCCCCAAAGGGAATTCTGTGTTTTCTTACGACTTTGTCAAGGGAAAGTCATGATGAGAACAGCTCTTTGGGGAAGAAAACTACTTTTAGAACGATTCTCTGTAGAAACACCTGCAGAGGCTTATCACACCTTAGATACCTTAACGCATTCGATTGCACAGGCCCTTTCAGATCTTTTGAACGAGCGCACTTCTCCTTGTTGGCAAGATCCTGAGATTGAAACACCTTATGCTTATGGCTTACGCGATGGGTTATTCTCCCTGCCTTATGATGAGGATCTGTTTTCGGAGACCTACGCGAACGATCTCCAATGCCTTATTACACGCTATGAGCCGCGATTGAGCAATGCCCGGGTGTCTTTTGAGGAGGCTTCAACCCTTAAAGAAACCTGCATCGTTCATGTGACAGGGGATATCGTTCTGCGCAAGAAGTTTCATCCCGTTTCATTTCCTATCATCATCGAGGCATAGGGCGCGATGGATAAGGAACAACAGTCTTTAATTGCCTACTATCAAAAAGAGCTGGAGGCTCTTCGCGTGGAAGGGGGGGGCTTTGCCCTGCGCTTTCCCAATGTTGCCTCCTCTTTGGATCTTGGGAAAACACCTTCAAAGGATCCCCATGTTGAGCGTCTCCTCGAGTCCTTTGCTTTTCTTGCAGGACGCTTGCAGAGACAAATTGACGATCTAGCCCCGGAAACGGCAACGGCTTTACTCGATACACTTTATCCTTCCTTTACACGGCCCATCCCGTCCATGGCATTGTTCTGTTGTGCCCTCGACTTTGATCAATGTGCTCAGAATCCGGGCGCCCTTATTTCTCGAGGAAGTGTCCTGTTCACCACACGTAGTGATGGCGCCATTTGCTCCTTCCGGACCTCTCACGACCTTACCTTATGGCCTCTCCAGGTATTGAATACGCAGATCGTTATTCCGGAAGAACTGTCTATGGAAGCGTCAGCTTATCTGCATTTACGCTTGCGTTGGGGAGGACCGATAGGTCAAGGGCCGGAGCGTCTTCGCTTCTATCTTACGGGAGAAGCGCAAAAGCAAAATAAATTGTATCAGGCACTTTTTATGCAGGACTTCCCTGTGTTTTGCGGTACGGAATCGGCCTCTCAGGCCCTCGTTCCTTTACGCCCTATTGGGTTAACAGAAGAAGATCAGCTTCTCCCTCTCTCTCATCAAGAGCATCGAGGGTTTCGTCTCCTTGAAGAGTATTTTGCGTTCCCTCAGAAGTTCTTAGGGGCAGATATAGAGGCGATTCCTGCAGAAGCCTGGCAAGAAACGATTTCATTCTTCTTCCCGTTGACTTTGGCAGCAGGGAAGTCCCTGGATGTTTCTCCTTCTCTTTTTGGGTTCCATTGTGTCCCTGGCATCAACCTCTTTGACATTGTGAGCGAGCCCTTGACTTGGGACTATACAGAAACGGAAATGCTGCTCGTTCCCGACCAACGGCGATACGCCGCGCAAGAGATTTACGACATTGTCCGCGTGATGGGAGTGGATCTAGAAAGCGCAAAAGAGGAGGAAATTCCTCCTTACTACGCACCAACTTTCTCCATCCAGCAGCAGGCGCCTACGCTTTTTTGGACAGCACGACGTAAACCTGCGTTGCAGGATCAAGGGACGGATGTTTTCCTGTCGCTCATTAATACGGACCTTCATCCAGAACGTTCTGAAGAAAAGATTTTGTATGCGCACACAGTATGTACAAACCGGTGGGCAGCAGTGGACATCCCTGCAGGAGGGGCTTTTCAGATCGAAAAGAATTTACCGATCACGGCGCTTTTCTGTATGGAGCGTCCGACAACACCTAAGGAAGCCCTCGGACGAGGAGAAGCGCTTTGGTCACTTGTCTCTTTGCTTTCTCTCGAGTCCCTTTCCTTCGTTGCAGAAGAAGAGACCTTGGCGCGCCTCAAAGATCTCTTATGGATCCTGTCAACGCGTATTGCACCAGCACGTCAAGAGATTCGGGCTATCAGAGGTCTTTCCTGCCGTTCCGTCACGCGACGCCTTGGGCGTGATGGATGGCGTGGCTTTGTTTCGGGGCAGGAGATAACCCTTGAGATTCAGGAATCCGCGGAAGAGACGTCGAATCCTCTGCTGTTGAGTGGCGTGTTGGCAGAATTTTTCCGCTCTTATACGTCCTATAACAGTTTTGTAGAGACGATTCTTCACAACCCGCAAGAGAAAAGGCAAAAAGAATGGTCCCGCCAGTTCGGATATCAACGCGATCTCTAGTCCAACGTTTGCGAGAGGAGCCTTATCGCTTCTCTTTTGATCAAGCGTTGATGATCTGTCGGACACTT
>JAIRMZ010000065.1 GCA_031258355.1 Holosporales bacterium | reverse complement strand
TGTGATTGGGAATATTGCGGGCGTGGCTCAGGGGTAGAGCACAACCTTGCCAAGGTTGGGGCCGAGGGTTCAAATCCCTTCGCCCGCTCCATGAGGAAAGCTGAAGGGCACAAGAGTTGGGGAATTTCCTTTTTGAGAATTCCGGTGTTCTTTGTTTTCTTCTTGATGGTGGGCTGTGTGCAAGACCCAGCGGATGAAGCTAATGACCCTCTAGAACCCATAAATCAGGGGATCTTTCAGTTCAATCTGCTGTTTGACGACTATATCCTTGTTCCCTTTTCTACACTTTATAACTTTCTCGTGCCTTCTCCTCTTGCCAAAGGGGTAAAGAATTTTCTGAATTTTCTTACGATTCCTATCTCCATGACGGTCTGTCTTTTGACAGGAGAGGGAGAAAGAGCGGCACAGTTTCTTATGCGTGGTGTTGTTAATTTATCTTTTGGTTTTTTCGGTTTTATAGACGTTGCGACAGAAATGGGCTTATCCGCTGAGCCGATCACGATAGGCCAAGGATTCGGGAAATTAGGTATTGGAACAGGGCCCTACTTGATGCTGCCCTTTCTCGGTCCGAGCAATCCGCGTGATTTCTTAGGAGATTGCCTAGAAGCCTTCTTCGATCCTTATGGCCGACTCTTTATTCCAAACGCGAGGAAAGAGGGCTACCTAGTGCGTCAAGGCGTACGGATCATTTCCATCCGTGCCGGTGTCTTGGAAGTCGAACGCGATATTCGCGATCAATCTCCTGACTACTACGAGACTTTCCGATGCATGTATTGGCAAAAAGCTAAAGGCGTGACAGATGAAGATACGCCGACTCCTGAGCGATGAGTTCTTCAAGTCACCCCTTGTGAAGGGATTGGCAAGTAAGAACTAAGGCCGTTCCTGGGAAGAATAGAGAAACGCATCCATTTGTTTTCTACCCAAAGAAAAGCTTCAACTTATGATGCCTCTGCCACCTCATGACGGAGAACAGGGATTTGGAGACTTTTCAACTTACGGTGCAAAGCCGAGCGCTCCATCCCTACGAAAGCTGCTGTTTGGGAAATATTGCCTGAAAAGCGTTGCACTTGTGCCATAAGATAATCGCGCTCAAAAAGCGCACGCGCCTCTTTAAGGGGAAGGGCAATGAGCTTCGCTGCCTGAGAGGCGGGAAACGTCTTCTCTGTAGATTGAGCGATTTCTGGAGGAAGGAAGGCGAGACCAATCTCTTTCTCCTCAGACCCAGAAAACATGATGAGGATCCATTCGACAATATTTCGTACCTGGCGGCGATTTCCTGGCCAGTGATAAGCACGCAGAACAGACAGAAGCTCGGCGCTCATCTTCTGAGACGGTAAGCCGTAACAAGCTTCCGCATGCACTAAGAAATAATCGATTAAAGGCAAAATATCTTCCCTGCGCTCAGTCAGGGGGGGGATATCTATAGAGACGATATTGAGACGATAGTATAGGTCTTTGCGAAGCTGCCCCTTGCCGGTCTGGAGGTCTTGTAGGGAGAGGGAAGTAGCACTCAGGATGCGAACATCCGCTTCCAAGGAACGTTTTCCTCCGACACGGGTAAAAGTCCCATCTTGAAGCACACGCAAAAGCTTTACTTGAATATCCGGAGGCAAATCCGTGACATCATCAAGAAACAGTGTCCCTCCTGTGGCCTGTTCCAAAAGACCTGCATGAACGCCTACGGCATTTTCCTCTCCGAATAAGGCGCGCTCTAACTGTCCCACATTGTTCATCGAACCGTTTACGACAAGGAAAGGGGCCGCACTTCTGGCCGATTTCTCGTGAATCAGGCGTGCCACCGTTTCTCCTTCACTGCCTACAGGACTATGAATAAAGATACGGCTATTGGTCGAAGCCGCTTTATCGATTAAACGCTGGATCGCTTTTAAGGAAGGAGAAACACCAATAAGCGCCGTTTCGCAATGCTGCCGCTGACGTAAAAAAAGATTTTCCTTTTTGAGGAGGGCTCTTTCACAGGCACGGCGTGTGACAGAAAGAAGATACTTGGCCGTAAAAGGCTTTTCGATAAAATCGTAAGCACCCCGACGTACCGCATCCAAAGCAGTTTCGATTGTCCCATGTCCTGAAATCATCACGATCGGCATCTCTGGAAAGCGCCGGTGGAGCTTCTCGAGAATCACCATTCCTCCTGTCGCCTTCTCTGCCAACCATAGATCTAAAAACACCATCGTAAGGTCTTGATGTGCAGCGATTTCCAAAGCTTCTTCTTCATTGCTCGCTTGCTGCGTCTTATATCCTTCGTCTTTAAGAATATCGCTTACAAGACGCCGTACTTCCGGTTCATCATCGATTACGAGAATATGTGCCGTCATGCTGATTCGTTTGTCTCCAAGGGGAATGTTAAAAGTACCTCTGCACCTTCCTTCCGATTTCTTAGTACCATAGTTCCCCCGTGGCCTTGAATGATCTTATTCACAACCGCCAGACCGAGACCCGTTCCTCCTTGAGAAAAAGTGATATAAGGATCCACGAGATGAGATAAACTCGATGCAGGGAACCCGGGACCATTATCGCAGAAACTCAGCCTCGCTACCCCTTTCCTTTTCGTAAGGCGAAGAGTGATTATGGATGTCGCATTTGATGAGGAATTTTGGCTCAAAGCGTTGACCGCATTCTGTACAATATTCAAGAAGGCTTGCTGCAATAACTCTTCATCTCCTTTAATAAAAATAGACTTCGATTTCGTATAGACGAAATGAAGATGAGGATACGTTGTCTGGGCAAGGAAGACGATTTGCGTACAGAGTTTTGCAAGATCGCAAGAACGTAACATGGGTTCTGGGAAGCGGGCAAAACGGCTAAACTCATCAAGTAACTTGCGAATGTTTGCCACTTGTCGCTCAACGGTTTGCGTTAATTGCGTGAAAATTTCTAATTCTGAGGTAATTTGAGGCTTGTATTTCCGAGATAACCGCTCTATTGCCAGTTGAATCGGCGTCAAAGGATTCTTAATTTCGTGCGCTAAGTGACGCGCGACATCAGACCAAGCTGCTTTTTTCTGTATAGCAACAAATTCTGTAAGATCATCCAGCGTCATGACGCCCCCATTAAACTGTTCTCCATGATAAGTTGGCGCAAAGCGTACGAGGAGGAGGCGTGTTTTTCCAGAGCGCGTCAGAGAAATTTCCGATTCGTAAAGAGACTGAGAGGAAGGCAGCCCCTTCTCTTTTATCAAGGCGGCAAGTTCCGGAAGATAGGTTCTAAGAGACTCTCCCACGCAAAACGTTTCTTCCAACCCCAAAAGGGAGAGGGCCGCCTTATTCAAGAGACGAATCTTTCCTTCCGCATCGATGCTGATAATTCCCGAAGAGGCACTTGCAAGAATACTCTCGGTCATTTTCTGTCTATCTTCTAGAAGGCTATTTGCTTGCAGAATCTCTTGATGTTGCTCTTGAAGCTGTTCAGCCATTCTATTGAAAGTGCGCTGAAGGAAATGAAGCTCATCGGGCCGATGCGTCTCTTTAAGGGGAATGCGAGCGGACAAATCACGATTTTTAATCCTGTTCGCCATAGAAACCAACTGAACGATAGGGTGTACGATACGTGAGGAGAGGTTTAGGGCTATCACAACGGAGCAAAAGACAAAGAAAAGGGACACGACGAAAAACATTATTGCTAGGTTAATTTCTAGATGCCCCCACTGAACAAGGGTGTGTCTATAATCCTGCACGATATTTTGGACTTTCTTTTTATGTTGGACGATACTGGGATCGATATCCCTTCCCACAAGAAGAAAGGCCGATGTTCCTTTTAAATTAAGGCCGATCAGTGCGCAAAGGCGCTCAGGAGAAGTCTTCAAAAGAACGGCATATTGTTGAAAGGCTTGCTCTAGATCTTGACGCTGAATTCTTTCAAATTCTAAGGCATAGCTAAAAGGCGTACGTGCCCTTACTTCCAGGGAATTACTAAAGAGAATCGCCTCAGAGAAAGACTTTAAGGAAGAAAGTTGCGTGAGCAAGGCACAACAAGCGTCTTCCTCCTCCATGATAGACGGAAGAGATGTTTCCAATAAGCGAGCCATTGTAAAGGCGTCCGTTAGGATCTTCTCTTGATGCTCTTTGAAGGAGAGTTCGGCGACTTGAAGAGCTTCTTGTAAAGCCTGCTGATGGTTTTCCGTAAACCAAGAGTCAAGTGTTTCGTGGAGGAATATGGTAGCGAACAGTGTAATGGATAGAGAGGGAATCACTGTTAGCAAAGAGAAAATCACGACAAAACGCCCTTGCAAACGCGTCCCAGAGAGTTTCTTCTTGTGCCCAATCCACAACGCCACGAGACGCTGCCCGATGACATAGCACAGGACAAAGATTCCAAAGATGTCGACGTACACCAAGGTAATGGCGTAAGCGCTCAATGAGGGGAAACTATAAGAGAACGCTCTGTAAGTCAGAATGCTCAGAAAAAACGTGACAATTAACAAAAAAGGAATAAGAGGAAAGCGCTCCCGCCATCTTTTGAGCAATGAGGGGTAGAAAGACACGAAACGTCTTCTCCTTTTTATTCTGTCATAACATTGCGCAAGAAGAAAGGCGAACAAACTAGCGCAAAAGAAAGGATCAGATTATCATGAGCGACGTATGCGCCTTCAGCGAAAAATCTTTTCCTTTGTGCTTTTTGTGAGTCTTTTGGGAGGGAACTTCTTTGCCTGGAGTGGAGAGCATTGGGTCATCGATCGCGTGTTCGTAGAGAGTCAAGGAACAAACGCTGTTTCTGCGCGTGAAAAAGCGTTGATAGAGGGTCAGCGGCAAGCTTTTCTGAAGCTGCTGACGCGTTTGCCTATTTCTGAAGATGCTAAGCATTCTCTGATGTCCACAAAAGATGTGGAAATTTTACCGCTCATTTTCGACTTTTCTGTTCAAGATGAGCAATTGGCGCCTGGAACCTACCGCGCATTGCTTTGCTATCGCTTTCCTAAGGAAGGAATAGCACAATGGCTGGAGAAAAAACATATCTCTTTGCAAGCGCAGATCCTTTCCTCAAAGGAATCTCCAGGAAGTCCGCTTGATCAGGCCTTTTCGGAGGCTTTTGGCACAAAAGAAACGGTGCTCTCTACTCCTTCTTTATCTCACAAAAAATCACGAGAGGTTGAGAAAGAGATCTTTGTGGAAGTGCCCATTCGACATCTTTCAGACTGGTTGGAGATCCGTCGGCGATTGGTATCGCTCCCCTCTTACCAAGTTTACTCCTTTTCTCAAAGTTGGGTGGTCCTTCTTGTTTCTGCCTCTTTCTTGGAGGAGCGTGCTGTGTTAAGAGCACATAGGCTTTTGTTAAAACCTGTTGAAGGGTCCTGGAGACTCTCCCCTATAGAAGGAATCTGAAGAAATTATGTCTTGTATCACTTTCCCCAATCTTCTTTCGTTGATTCGCTTGGGGGGCGCTTTTAGTTTGCCTTTTCTCACATCCTCTTCCTGGCTCCTATTCTTGGTGTTTGCATTGGTTAGTTTTTCAGATTTTTTTGATGGATGGGCAGCACGACATTTTAATCAATCTTCCTCGTTCGGACGCTTTTTGGATCCCTTTGCAGACAAGTGCCTGGTGGGATGTGTCTACTTTCTTCTTTGGCAGATTGATATGGTTCCCTTTTGGCTAACAGCGTTTGTGATCGTCCGTGATGTTTGCATCATCGGCGGGGTCCTTTATCTATGGAAGCAGAAGGCTCTTCAGTCTCCGGCAGGACCCATTGTTGGGCCGATTCTCCTCAGTAAAATCAATACGTTTCTTCAACTCAGCTATGCAGGAATTGCTCTCGGATCTCTCGTTAGACTTTGGCCTCCATGTCCAGAATATGGCCTTTACGTAGTAGCGATTTTTACGCTGGCGTCATGGATATCGTATCTGGAAATATTGATTTCCTGGAAACATGAGGAAAAGAACTGATTTGCGCTGGTTCTGGCTTCTTGGAGGGAGCGCAGCTTTCCTTTTTATTTATTTTTTTCAAGAGGCTCTTCCTTTTACGATGAGTCTTATCCTTGCTTACGGCTTCAGCCCATTGATGGAGAAAGGGCAACGCTTTTTTCCTTCGCGCTCTCTCCGGGCTTTGATTCTTATCTTCGGGCTTTTCTTTCTTTGTTGGATGACCCTTTCCTCCCTCATTCCTAGCCTAGAGCAAGAATGCACAAAGCTTGCCGCTAAGATCCCCTCCTCTTTGGCTTACCTGTCTTGGCTAAGTCGCCCTCTGTGGGAGGAGCTGGAGCGCCTCATTCCCAACGATTTTGGGGACTCCCTTTCCCAGGAATGGGGCGCTGCTTTGGAGCGTTTTGTGGATTTCCTTCCGAAACTATTCTCTTCCGTTGTCTCAGGTAGTATGGCGCTCGCGAGCCTTTTATCAACACTCTGCCTTATCCCGATTATCCTATTTTATCTTCTTCGCGATTGGCCAAGAATTGTTACATATACCGAAGGGCTTTTTCCTCCTTCCATGCGGCCTGTCTATCAAGAACTGCGCCAACGTGTACGCTACAGTTTAGGGAGTTACCTTCAAGGTCAATTCTTCATCGCTCTTGTGTTGAGTAGTTATTATAGCCTTGGGCTGACAATCATCGGTCTTGAGTCCGCTGTGATGCTCGGTGTTGTAACAGGATTCCTATCCTTTGTGCCCTTTATCGGTGCTTTGGTTCTCTTTCTTTTAACGCTCTTGATCTGTACAGCGCAGTACATGAGTTTGAGCAAGGCGCTTTGGCTTTCCGCCCTCTTTCTTGGCGCGCAGCTTTTGGAGACTCATCTTCTTTATCCCCGCCTTGTGGGGAAAGAAGCGGGGCTGCATCCCGTTTGGGTGCTGTTCGCGCTCTTGGTTGGATTGCACTTGGGAGGAGCGTTGGGAGTGATTTTTGCGATTCCGACCGCCTCTATTCTTGGTGCCGTTCTGTCATACGCACGGATACGATTGCGTCACTCTCCTCTTTATCAAGAGAACGCGTAGATGCAGCTCGTTCTCGATCTTCCCCCAACATCGGATTCTCCTTGGAAAGGCTTTGTTGCTGGGACAGCGAACCAGGCTGCTCTTTCCTGGCTAAGGACTTGGCCTCATTGGCCAAGCTACGGACTTGTCTTACATGGTCCTCCCTGTTCTGGAAAGACTCACCTAGGCCGCTTATGGCAAGAGATGTCTGGAGCACAGGAACTTACTCCTCTTGATCAGGACACCTCTCCAGAGGTTTGGAAAGAAAAATCTATTTTGATCGATAACCTTTCTGAAGCGGCATGGGAGGAGGAGTGGCTATTCCATTTTTTAAATGCACGACATTCTTGTGTTGCGGGATTACTGATTGTAGATCGTCATGCGCCTTCTACTTGGTCTTTTGTAAAGGCGGATGTTGCATCTCGGTGCCGGGCTCTTCCCTCTGTCTCTCTTGAAGAGCCAGACGAAGCCTTGGTAGAGGCTTTGTTGAAAGAGCTCTTTTATCGACGTGGGGTAACTTTATCCCAAGAAGTGGTACGTTTTCTTTCTTTCCGCATAGAGCGTCGTTATACGGCCGTCCTGCGCTTGGTGGAGCATCTTAACGGGCAGTCTCTTCGACAAGGACGCCCTATCACTGTTCCTTTTTTGCGCGCATTCAGAGAGTTTTCTGTATGAAGTTTCTCGATCGTGCTAAAGTTTATCTGAAGGCTGGAGACGGGGGAAACGGCTGTTTCAGTTTTCGTCACGAGAAATTTCTTGAATTCGGCGGTCCCGATGGAGGGGATGGCGGCAAAGGAGGGGATGTCTTTGTTGAGGCTACCCACAACCTGAATACCTTGATTGATTATCGTTATCAACAACATTTCCGTGCTGGTAACGGTTGCCATGGCCAAGGTCAGCAGAAGACAGGAGCCGAAGGGGCGGACATCACCTTACGTGTCCCTGTGGGTACACAGATCCAAGAAGAAGTCACGGGTCTATCATTAGCGGACTTAACGCATCCAGGAGAGCGTGTTGTTTTGGCGCAGGGGGGCCGAGGAGGCCGTGGCAATGTTCGGTTTAAAACGTCAACTAATAGAGCTCCTACACGCGCTGATCCAGGAGAGAAGGGAGAAGAGCTAACCGTTCTCCTTCAGCTAAAAATGATTGCTGACATTGGGTTGATTGGCCTTCCTAATGCTGGGAAATCTTCCTTCTTACGCATGGTGACACGCGCACGTCCTAAAGTCGCCAGTTATCCTTTTACCACTCTGTACCCCCAGCTTGGGGTTGTCTCTTACAAAGGCCGGGAATTTGTTTTGGCTGATATTCCAGGACTGATCGCGGGGGCGCACCAAGGTGTCGGATTGGGCGATCGTTTTTTGAGTCATATTGAACGCTGTCGCGGTCTTTTACACCTGATTGATGGAACGCACGAAGATGTAGTGGCGGCCTATCAAACGGTGCGACAAGAACTTGAAATTTATGGCGCGGGTTTGACGCATAAAAAAGAGTGGGTAGCGCTGAACAAAAGGGATCTTCTTTCTGAAGAAGCTCTTGAGGAGAAAAAACACCTCTTAGAAAACTACTTAGGCTATCCTCTTTATTCACTTTCTACGCAGACAAAAAAAGGGCTTTCTGCCCTCTTAGAGGCTTTACTTCCTGACGTTGTCTGTCCTACTCTCAAAGCTAGTGAGAGGCTTTCCGAAGGCGCATGAAGATCTTGGTGACAGGAGCAGCAGGTTTTATTGGCAATCATGTTGCCTTGCGGCTTTTAGAAGCCGGACATGAAGTTGTCAGTATTGATAATTGTAACGCTTATTATGATCCTTCTTTAAAAGAAGCACGACTAGCAAGATTGCAAGATTTTTCTTCTTTTGAAAACAAAAAAAATGATCTTAGTATTTTTTCTGAGGTAATGAATATTTTTGCGCATTTTCAGCCACATCATGTTATTCATTTAGCAGCACAAGCGGGCGTCAGGTATAGTTTTTCGCATCCGGAAGCGTATGTTTCTTCCAATTTGGTGGGATTTTTTAATGTTTTAGAGGCATCGCGTCAAACGAAAGTGGCGCATTTGGTTTATGCAAGTACCAGCTCTGTGTATGGAGCCAATAAGCGGTTGCCTTTTTCTGAAAAAGATCCGGTAAATCATCCTCTTAGTTTTTATGCGGCAACAAAGCGTTCTAACGAAGTTATGGCGCATGCTTATAGCCATCTTTACCAGATCCCGATGACAGGATTGCGCTTTTTTACCGTTTATGGCCCTTGGGGGCGACCAGATATGGCGCTTTTCAAATTTACAAAAGCGATTCTCGCGGAGGAGCCGATTGTTTTATATAACCACGGTCGGATGCAACGAGATTTTACGTATATTGACGATATCGTTACGGGAGTTCTTAAAGTTTGCGCACAATCGCCGCAGCCATCGACAGAAGAGGCTTCAGATCGGAGCCCTGTGGCGCCTTATAGAATTTACAACATCGGGAATAGCGCTCCCGTGGAGTTGATGGATTATGTGCATGCGATTGAGACATGCCTTGGGAAGACTGCGCGCTGCACGATGGCCCCTTTGCAGCAAGGCGATGTACCCGCTACTTATGCGGATACAACCTCCCTGCAAGCGGACTTTGCTTATATCCCGCGGACGCCCGTTACGGAAGGGGTCGCGCGATTTATTGAATGGTATAAAAATTTTTATAGCAATGAACTTTGTTGAAGGGCGTTTGTGTCTCAATATCCTCGACTGAAAGCTTTACAGCAGTGTCGTTTTCTTTTAAGGCGCCGGGATCAGGTGGCTCTTGCCCTTTTGGCGGCTCTTGCTTTGCTCATCTCTCTCTTCGAAATCGCTACGGCGGGAATGACGGCTGTTTTTGCGCAGGTCATCACGGATCCTCAGAGTGGAGCGAAAACTCTCCAGAAGGCTCTTTTCTTTCTTTCTTTTGAAGACGTCGTTTCTCCCCATCGCGCACTCTTTGTTGCAGCTGTGGGAATTGGCAGCATCTACCTCATAAAAAATGTGCTTACGGGAATAGAGCTCTTTGCGCGTCAGAAAGCCATCGCCACGATCTCAATTGCGACTCGTGAGCGTGTGCTGTTTTCTTATGCGAATTTAGATTATGGCCAGTATCTCACCAAAAACTCCTCTTTTTATAATGCGATCGTTAGTGGTGCCGGTACCGCATGCGGTGCTCTTGTCCCCGTGTTCTCCATTCTCTCTGAGGGGCTCATTGCTATCGGTCTCTGTTCCTTTGTTTTTTCTTTGAATCCTTTGGTAACAGGGATTCTTTTTGGGTTGATAGGAGTTTTTTTTTTCGTATTCTCAAAATGGGTCCTTCCTATTTTTTCCCGTCTTGGAGAGCGTTTATTCGAGCTCGGCTTTCTCTCTTCACAATCTCTTTATGAGTTTTTCCACGCCTTTAAGGAGGTGATTCTTCTTAACAAGCGAGAGGTATTTATCGGATTTTGTCAGAAGTACGGGACAGAATCAGAAAATCTCGGTGTTTTAAAAAATACAGCTCAAGAATTGCCTCGCCTTGTTGTGGAGTGTGTTTTTGTCGGCCTCTTCGTTGGTGTTATTCTTTTTTCTTGCGCGCAGGAGGCGCTTCCTTCCACATTAATGGCGGCCCTTGGCGGTTATTTCTATGCGGGATTCCGGTTGCTGCCAAGTATCAATAGGATTTCGTCGCAGTGGGCAGCATTTGAAGGATTTCTTCCTATGATAGATTCGACCTATCGGGAAATGCAAAAAAATCTCCATGCAGAATCTTTGCAACCTTGTCCGGAACTGACATTGATCCATAGTCTTTCTTTGAAAAATGTCTCCTTCCAGTACCTGAACACTTCACGAGAAGTACTCTCTGACATTACGTTGGAGATCCAGAAAGGAGAGATGTTGGGCATTGTGGGAACAACAGGATCGGGGAAATCAACGCTGATCGATCTCATTTTAGGCTTACTCAAACCTTGTTCTGGAGAGATTCTCCTCGATGGGCGCTTTCCTGTTGCGAGTTCGCATTGGCATCGAAAAATTGGTTATGTCCCGCAAGCGCTCTATTTGGTTGATGGAACGATTACCGCCAACGTTGCTTTCGGATGTGGTGACCAGGTGGATGTTGCCCGTTTGCACAGGGTTCTTGCGGAGGCGCAATTGAAAGATCTCGTTGATTCTCTTCCTCTTAAGGAGGAGACCATTGTCGGAGAACGCGGCATCCGTCTTTCCGGAGGAGAGCGGCAACGTGTGGCAATCGCACGCGCCCTGTACAACAATCCGGAAGTTTTGATCTTTGATGAGGCCACATCTTCCCTGGATTCCCCAACAGAAGCACGACTTATGGAGACTATTTGTCATGTCAGTTCAGGAAAAACGGTGATTATGGTGGCCCACCGTTGGACAACACTCCGTGAGTGTAACCGGATCGTGGTGATGAAAAAAGGAAAGATCGAAAAGATTGTTTCTTATGAAGAACTGGTTCGCGAACAGGTATGAATATGAAAAAGCCCAAGAATCAAATTCGCTTTCTCATTGGAGGCGTGTTAGGCGTTCCAGGACTTCTTATCGCTCTGACCTTTTGGGCCGATCCTCTCCAGATCTTTCATGATCAACCCCTTGAGAGACCGGTGTATGTCGTATCTGGGGGGGGGCATTGGGAACGTCCAGGGGCAATTCAACGCCATTTTCTTCGAAGGAGAGATAAGGAGACGGTCATTGTAGGAACTTGCCTCAATATGAATATCCTTCCGGAAGAAGCAGAGCGATTAGGTGGGTTCAAGGGTGCTGTTAACTTAAGCGCGCCGTGCACAGTCGCTTACGAGATGCGCGCAATATATAATATGCTACTTGATGAAAGATCCTCAGTAAAGATTGTTCTCCAATCCTTGGATCCAGAATATTATTTCTACACACCTATTCCTCGCAAATTTCTTAAATCGGAACATTACATATCTAGCCTTTCGCTTGCAAAGTTTTTTGATTCAATGCTTTCTATACTGGATTGTAAATTAGTGCAATTTCTAGAAAAATTTTACATCATGATGCAATTCTGCTGTACGCATGAAGCTTATAATCGATCCATCGAAATACTCTTTTATTCTCTTCAGAAAGGTTTTCCAAAGAGAGAAGAAACTTTATATGCAACGTCTTATTTGGGATTAGCCGCATTTCTCAGCCATAAAAATAAGCTTCCCAATAAGGAGGTCCTCTTGCAGAAGAAAGCTGAAATAGCGAAAGCTCTCAAGCTGCTAAACACGCACTCCCTAGTTGAATTACAGGAGATGTTTTCTTACAATTTATATGAATTTGATTTTATCGTGCATAAAGTGGCACGTTATCCAGATGTGCTGTTTTATTTCTTTATTCCACCATATTGTGGGTATAATGCCGATTTCACTCGGTATGTTGGGGGTATTTTATGTTTTTTGTCGAGAATCGAAGCCTTTCCAAATATCCATCTTTATGCATTTGATGATGTCCAGAAGATTGTTGGCAACACAGCAAATTATTGGGATGCTACGCACTACGGGATAGGAGTGAATCGATATATTTTACGATCCCTCAAGGCGGGGAAGCATCAAATTACAAAGGCTAATGTCTTGGCTTATCTTCGGCGCATGGCGGAGGTCCTTGTCGCCTTTGACCCCACCCCTGACTATACCCACACCGTTTCCTTTGAGGGACCGCTTAACGAAGAAACCGAGAAAGCCTTCGCCGCCTTCCCTCCTCCCATGGGGCCAGAACCTCTCTTGCCGTAGGGGGCTTCTTAAATTTAAGTATATCCTCATCACTAGGGGAATGATTTTAGATCTTTCTCTAAAGGGGAAGGAGTTCTTACCCCATCATCTCCTCAGAAATTATAGTAAGGATGATAGCTAGTAACTATAATAAGAACAGGAGTTTTTCTTCGTACTCTTGCGTTGTGGTATTGCAATTCATGTTTTTATCCTTAGAATCATATAGCAAACGGGGAGTTAGTAACTATAAGTAAGTGATTAGAGAATTAACGATAGAAACAGGAATTTTCTTCTTTCCATTTACCCTGAACAAGGCCTTTCTCCAGAAATGGTTAACCAGTACAGAGAACGTGACGCGAGAACAAGCTAACGCTGCGGCACAAAGGCATTTTCAGCCAGAGAAAACTAACTTTTGTTACCGTCAGTCCGTGTAGGATAGCGTGGAAAATGCTATAGGGTTTGAAGGGATGAAGAAACTGAAGCGCGTTTATGCTTGTCAAACTTGTGGAGCGACTTTCCCCAAATGGATGGGACGTTGTGATGCTTGCGGATCTTGGAATGCCCTTGTTGAGGAAATCGAGGAAGTCACGCCCTCTCCTTCCATACCTGGCAAATCCTTAGAATTATGTTCGCTCGAAGGCACTTTCTCTCCCCTCGATCGCCTCCTCAGCGGCCTTGAAGAGTTCGATCGCGTCTGTGGAGGAGGTATTGTCGCAGGCTCCGTTCTTTTACTCGGCGGAGAACCGGGTATCGGTAAATCAACACTCCTCCAAATTCTCTCACGTCTGTCCCAAAGACGATGAAGTTCTGCACTACCAACAGATCAATCGCTCAATACTATTACACTCATCAGTAAACATTTCATTCTTGTTTAAGTAGCTATGAAATGGATCTGCACTTATCAAATCTGCAGAGTCTTTATTCCAAAGAAAATAGGATTTTGCGTTATTAATAAGTTAAGGTTTGATATGCTATCGCGCTCGCTAGTAAACATCCTATTTTTATTTAACGAAAGAAGAAGTTTCTCATGAGTTCTCGTTCATATTTTTAGAGATTTTCTCTAAGAGCTTTCTTGGGGGTAAGCACAGTCCTGCTGGTTTTTGTAAAAAATATCCTACAAATCACTACCCTACGCTTATCAGCGTCTGCAGAACCTATTTCCCGAAAGCAATAGGGCATACGCTGTTAATGGGTCAACCATTCGATATATTTTCAAGTATCTTATATGTACAGCGATGAAGAGAAGAAATACGAATATATTGGGAAACATATGGACACAAACAACTTTTCCGACTCATCTGCAAACATCTCGTTCCTGTTTAAATGGAAAAGAATCGTTCTGTATTAGTCCTTCTTTGCATCTCTAGATGCTCTTCCCCA
The DNA here is from genome assembly GCA_031258355.1 of Holosporales bacterium. Classification (GTDB taxonomy): domain Bacteria; phylum Pseudomonadota; class Alphaproteobacteria; order UBA3830; family JAIRMZ01; genus JAIRMZ01. The sequence goes on along the minus strand of JAIRMZ010000065.1, from coordinate 993 downwards.
AGAGTCCTCTTTTAAACAAGTACAGTCCTGCTGGGCTTTTGTAAAGCGATAATCTTGCAGGCCACCACAACACAGCGCACATATCCTCTTCTACCTATCAAAACTTTCTATCTGAAAACATTCTTCGAATGCCCCCCCTTTAACTCTGTGTTATCTCCTCTTTCCCGAGGATCTTCCGCCATCGGCCACGTATTTGCTGGTACAGAGAAGAACCGGCCGCATACAGTAAAATCACTAAGATCAGAAGCCCAAAAGGAAGGGCACAACGCCATCCTCCACGATCGTAAACAATCTTGATGTGAGCCCAGTTCGTCTTCAGACAATCGGAAATCGTCCAAAGCTTATCGCGTTGATTCTGGAAGAAGCTATTCGTATCCGTATGCTTTCCAATATATTCGTATTCTTTCTCCTCATCACCGTACATAATGTACATTATCTCTTTGTCCATGATGGGAACGAATTTTCCATAGCATAAATCTATAATACCACGCATATCCACCATGCCTATTTTTGTGTGATTCCGGAGAGCCTCCCATCGCCAGAGGGCTTCCCGCATCGATTCTCGTGTAATGGAAGTTCGTCTCATTCCAAAAACCGTACCAAATGCCGCCATCCCCCATTGATCACTCATCTGGTACAAAAGATAGTAGATCAAGATTCTCCGAAACCAACTATTATCCATGCAGCTAACAGGAAAATATTTAGAATCAGGAGGTATGAGGATATAAGGCGTGGCGCAAACAGCCTCAGGATAATCTAACAGTATTCTGACAGAGGCTTCAACATACCGTGGAGGAATCTCATCGCCGTCCGAAAAATACATATAGAACTCTCCCTGCGCTTCTTCCATTGTTCTCATAACGTTTCTCCCAACCCCCAGATTAGTAGGATTTTTGAGGTATTTGAGGTTAGGGATCTTGTCTTTGAAGGCAGCGATCACCTTTTCATTCTCATCTCCAGGAGTAGCGTCGTCGCAAACAATCACCTCAATTG
>JAIRMZ010000080.1 GCA_031258355.1 Holosporales bacterium | reverse complement strand
TGTGCAGGTTGGCCGTCTATATGCGTTTGGGCGCCTGCGTTTCATCGTTGTGCGCGCCTTTAAGAATCCCCCTGAGGAGTACCCAGAGTTCTATGCCTTTTTAAAGATATGGGAAATGATCCCCCCAGGAAGCGGGAGTGATCAAACAACCTCCTCTTTGGAGAGAAAGCGCCTTGTCTTTTCCGGATGGATGTTTGCGTCCTCTCCGGCCATCGCACCTTTAGAGCATCCTGTATACGATGTCCGCGTCCTCATCCCTCGTTCTTCCTCCTCTTGATCTTAGGGAAACAGAGGTATATAAAGGGAAAGGAAAGTCGTTGAGGAGGGTATGGCCAATCATCTCTCTGCCTGGAAGAGGATCCGCCAAAATGAAAAAAGGGCGGCGCGAAATAAGGCGCGCTTAAGTCGAATACGGACTTTTCTACGGAAATTTGAAGAAGCCGTACAATCTGGGAACAAAGAAGGAGTGGCGTTGGCATTTCGACAAGTGCAGTCGGAGATATGTCGCGGAGCACGTAGAGGTGTGATGCATGCGAACGCAGCTAGTCGGAAAATTTCCCGTCTTCATATACGGATGAAGGCATTAGATCTCTCTTCTTAGAGAGGGAAGGGAGTCGCTGAGGTTTCTCAGCGTTTTTAGAGTTGATCAGGAGTAGAAGTGGCAGAGGCGGCGTTAGCTGGGCAATGGGATTTTTCTGTGCCTTTTCCAGGCTCTGGACAGTGGGCGCGTGTTGTGCAGCGTTTTCAACAAAAGCATGGGGAAGCGATTGTACGCAGCTGGATTCGTCCTTTAACATTTCGTTCTTTTGACGCAGGGGTTGTCACATTATCAGCGCCGACCCCCTTTTTGCGTGACTGGGTAGAGAATAATTACCTTCACGATTTGACTGCGTTGTGGCATGAGATCGAGGAAAAGGTGCGAATCCTTTCCCTTGTCACGATCTCTCAATCTGGGACATCGACCGTTTTGGAGAAACCTTCGATTGTTGAGAAAGCCGTAGGGCCGTGTGTTGAAAGCAAGCCTGATCAAGAAAGTTTGCTGGATCCTAAATTGACATTTGAGAATTTTATTATAGGGAAGCCAAACGAGCTTGCCTATGCTGCTGCGCGCCGCGTAGCGGATGCCGTCAATATTGCCTTTAACCCTCTATTCCTTTACAGCAGCGTGGGACTGGGAAAAACACATCTGATGCAGGCGATCGCCTGGACAATCCGGAAACATCAAGCACGTCGTGTTATTTACATGTCTGCGGAAAAATTTATGTACCAATTTGTGCGCGCGGTACGTTATCGCGACACGATGGCGTTCAAGGACCAATTTCGCTCGGTAGACGTCCTCATGATCGACGATATCCAATTCATTTGCGGAAAGGACTCCACACAGGAGGAATTCTTTCATACCTTCAATGCACTTGTCGATAATAATCATCAAGTTGTGGTCTCTGCTGACAAATCTCCTTCAGATCTAGAAGGAATGGAGGAGCGTATGCGCTCTCGCCTTGGATGGGGTCTAGTGGCCGATATTCATCCAACCACTTATGAATTGCGTCTTGGCATTCTGCAGGCTAAAGCACATCACACTCCTGTTCCCTTACCGATGAAAGTCCTAGAGTTCCTGGCCCATAAAATCACCTCTAATGTCCGGGAACTGGAGGGAGCACTGAACCGCGTGGTAGCCAATGCACAGCTTGTGGGGCGGGAGATTACCTTGGAAAGCACGCAGGATGTACTGAAAGATCTTTTGCGAGCGAGCGAGCGTCGTGTGACCATCGAAGAAATTCAACGCAAGGTGGCAGACCATTACTCGATCCGCCTGGCGGATATTCATTCGACGCGACGGTCTCATCAGATCGCTCGGCCACGTCAAGTGGCCATGTATCTTGCTAAGATCCTGACAGCCGCCTCTTTCCCAGAAATTGGGCGAAAATTTGGAGGACGCGATCATACAACCGTCATTCATGCCGTAAGAAGGATTGACGACTTAATCAAGCATGATCCACTATTATCGGAAGATGTTCGTCTTTTACGACGTATGTTGGTTTAAGGAGATCCGGTCGTGCAATTTTCTCTCGCGCGTGCTCCCCTTCTGATTGCGGCTGCCTCGGCACATGGCGTTGTGGAGCGTCGTCCGGCGGTACCGGTTCTCTCACACCTTTTGCTAGAAGCCGTGGAAGACCAAGTCGTCCTTCGCGCTACAGATCTGGACCATACCTTTACCGCACGCATTCCTGCGGCTGTTGATCTTCCGGGATCGGCCATTGTGCTTGCGCAAACGTTTTACGACGCTCTTCGCAAAATCAGTAGCGGGAATACCGTGAATTTCTCCATCGAAGAAGAGGGAAAGAGCTTGCTCATGAAAGCCGGTCGCTCTCGGTTCACTTTAGCACTTCTTAAGGACGTTACCTTCCCGGAAGAGGGCTCTTTCGTTGCGGCCACTTCTTTCTCCCTGCCCGTGGCTACGCTGAAATTGCTCATCGATAAGACACGTTTCTCCGTCTCTACGGAGGAAACACGCTATGCCCTCAATGGGATCTACCTGCATACCTCTGTTGAAGGCGATGCTCTTTATGCCGTTGCGACGGATAGTCATCGTTTAGCTGTGGCTTCTGTTCCCTTTTCGGTATCCTCTCCCCTGAGTTTGATACTCTCTCGTAAAACTGTTGTGGAGACCTTAAAACTTCTTGAAAAAACAGAGGGAGATGTTTCTGTCAACATTTCGGCTGTCCAGATACGATTTGACTTTGGAGATCGTGTTTTAACGGGCCGTCTAGTCGAGGGAGAGTTTCCAAACTACACACGCGCCATTCCCGAACGATCGGCGACTTTCTTCGAGGTAAATCGGCGTGCTTTTATTGAAAGTGTTGATCGGACTTCTATCATTTCTGCCGACGAGATCGTTCGCATTGTTAAGCTCAAGGTGCAAGAAACACTCCTTCGTGTTACTTCTGTACGACAAGAACTGGGTGCGGCAGAGGATGAAATCGATGTCGTCTGTCCAACCCCGATTGCTTGGGAAGCGGGCTTCAATGGCCGTTACCTATTAGAAGCCGCAGAGCATGTAGATGGAGAAACGATGCGCGTTTATGTCACAGATGCGCTGGCACCAATCCGTCTCGAATCTCCTACGGAGGAATCTATTTCCTTCGTCGTCATGCCAATGCGGATATAGCTTGCTTTCTCCTTCGGCCCTATCGGCGCCGAGTGGACTAGTTTCCCTGTTTCTCACATATTTCCGCAATTACAAACACCTCCGGCTGGCATTGGACGCGCGCAACGTCCTTCTCACAGGTCCGAATGGAGCAGGAAAAACAAGCCTTCTAGAAGCTATCTCCCTCCTTTCTCCCAGCAAAGGCCTCCGCCAAGCCGCTCTTAGCGATTTACGAACCACAAACGCCCCGGCCCTCAGCTCCTGGTCTCTTTCAGCACAGATCCAAACCCCAGAAGGGGAGACCCTTGACCTGGGCACAGGAGAGGAACCTCCTAGAACGCAGATCACAGAACGCCGTGTCGCTAAAATCCATCACAAAAACACAAAGTCGCTGGCCGCTTTCGAGGAAGTTCTCTGGATCCTGTGGCTTACTCCCGCGATGGACCGTCTTTTTTCCGAGGCACCGCAAAAGCGACGTGCTTTCTTCGACCACCTAGCAAACGGATTGTTTCCACGACACAAAGGACATTGGGCACAATATAAAATCCTTCTTAAGGAGCGTTTCCGGCTTTTATCCTTCTCCACCACTGACGCTTCTTGGCTCGAGGCAGTGGAAGAGAAACTGGCCCGTCTTGGAGCGCAAATCACCCGGACACGGCGGGAATTTTTGGACTTATTGATGGCAATTCTTCCGCAGATACCCACTTCCTTTCCCGTCCCCACACTGGCTCTACGAGAGACTTATGCTACAGAAAAGGAAGAAAGCCTAGAAACTTCGCTTAGAGCGGCTTTGGAGGCGCATCGTAAGCAAGATGCACAAACAGGCAACACGGCGGCGGGCCCACATCGGACTGAGTGGGAAGTACGGTTTTCAGCAAAAGGCTTGCTGGCCTCTTCTTGTTCAACGGGCGAACAGAAAGCGCTGCTTATTACGCTGATCATAGCGGCGGCATATCTTTATAAGGCACGGCGCTCGGGGATCCCTCTTCTCCTGTTCGATGATTGTGCAGCACATCTGGATGCCGGGAGACAGGAAGCTTTGTGGATCGCTTTGTTGCATCTGCGTATCCAAACTTGGCTAACAAGTGTAACCCCACCGCACTTTCCTGCAACAGAAGCCACCCTCCAGCATTTCTCTCTTGAAAACGGTCTCTGTACCCCATCACGGATTTAAGATCTATCTGTTCCCGACTTGACGGTGTCTCTAAGGCTTCATAGGATTTGGGGAAGCGAAGGGAATAGATGACAAAGCGGGCGATTTCGGAGGGATTGGAGCCTATTCTAGGCGAAGCGCTTCCTGTTCTGGATCATGGATTCGTGCGTGTTGTGGACTATATGGGCAATGATGCGGCCATTGTTCAAGCGGCGCGGGTTTCTTACGGACCTGGGACAAAAAGTATTTCGGAAGATGCAGGACTTATTAGCTATCTGATGAGAAATGCACATACCTCGCCCTTTGAAATGTGTGAGATTAAGCTGCATGTGCGCTTACCCATTTTCGTGGCACGTCAATGGATTCGACATCGGACCGCCAGTGTGAATGAGATTTCTGGGCGGTACTCTGTTCTTCCCAATGACTTTTATCTTCCAGAAAAAGAAAATCTATGTGCTCAGTCTACACATAATCGGCAAGGGCGAGGCCATCCTCTTTCTCCTGAAGTGCAAGCCTCTCTCCTGGAAACGCTGCGTGCGGATGCGGAGCAGATTTTTGCGCATTATGCAGCGATGCTGGCTCTTTCTCATCCCGAACACCCGGAGGAAAAGGGGCTGACACGAGAATTAGCGCGGATTAAC
>JAIRMZ010000061.1 GCA_031258355.1 Holosporales bacterium | reverse complement strand
TCTTCATCCTTCGTCCACAGACCCAGATTGAGACCAGGAGCAAGATAGTTTTTCCATCTCTCCCGGCATTGACGGGCATTTCTTCCTGACATTTGTTGTGCAATGCCTTTCCAATCTTTCGTACCCATAACTTTTACGTGCTCTCTCAAGAGTCTATCTTCTTCAGGAGTAAACATATTTCGTTTTGGATGTTGGATCTCACCCCCTTCCTGCTGGTCAAGGGGATTTTTAGGAGGGAACGAAGACATCCCCCAGCTACAATCACAACAAGCCGCTAGGAGCAGTCCTAACACAAAAACAAATTTCCGGGATTTCATCGATCCTCTAACCTTCCTTTTAAAATACATTTATCTATGCATTGTATAGTACAAAAACTATTTTTATATTTTTCAAATATTCAATCGATACTATCTATCTTTTGACCCTCAATCAATTCCCTTTAGAAACTGAGAACAAGCATGTGTCGATTCCTTCAAAATTATTTGCGAGAGGGAATTTTATGGTTCTTGCGGCGTTATGAGATCGTGTGCCTCCTCAATCTCCTTCAGCAAATCGTTCGTCCGTTTCCACCCGGGAGAGCCTTTTTTTAAATGCTTCTGCGCTTGAAGCGCTTTATGATGCGCCCGTTCCCCTTCTCCCAAAGCCCATGCTTTTTCGGCTAAGGCCAGATCAGCATGGCCTAAGTCTTTCTTGCGATGATAAACCTCGGCAAGAAGGTGCCAGAGCTGTGGGTTTTCTCTCTCTGTCTCCTTGATCGCATTGAGGAGGGTCGACACTTCGTCCAGAGAATTTTCTTCTTCTGTCTCCAAAAGGGCATGTGCCAGAGCCAATTGAATCAGCGTGACTTTCTTGGCATCAGGAAAAAGAGCCAGCACCTCACGATAGGCCTGCGTAGCAGCGTGTGCGTTCTTCTGCTCTAGCAAAATCTGAGCTTTGAGTTCGAGCCAATAAGGGTTTTGCGTTTGAGCAAGAAGCTTCTCAATAAGAGCTAAGGCTTCAGAAAGCTCTCCCTGACGATAGAGGGCGATGGCGCGTGGGAAGACCTCTTCACCCCCCACTTCTTTTCGTACACGGTCTAAGGACGCCCAAAAAGCAAAGAGTTTTTTCTTGATATACCGATAGTCTTCCTCTTCTTTTGGGGAAGGCAGAGGATCCGGCGTCGCAGGAAGGTGGTCACGTAGTGCGTCAATACGCTCCTGCGTTCCCGGATGTGTACGAAAATAAGGGACCGTTTCGCCCTCCGTAAGGCGTTCCAAAGAGTGGAAAAACATCAAGGCGTCGATAAGACCTTTGGGGGAGTATCCGAGTTTTTTCAAAAGGCTGACGGCGCAGACATCCGCAGCCGTTTCCTCTTGCCGACTATGGTAAAATAACGCGTGAAGGGCCATGGAGGATCCGGCAATCATCGTTCCTATACCGAGATCTGGCCTTTTTGTGGTTATCCCAAGGCCTACGCCGAGAAAAAGGGCAGCTATGGAAGCAGTCGAAAGCTTTTTTTGTAAATCTTCTCGGCGCGCGCCATGATGCGCTGTAATGTGTCCCATTTCATGGGCAAGAACACCACGTAATTGAGAAACATTTTCCATCTTAAGGAGGAAGCCTATATTAATAAAAATGCGCCCATCTCCTGAGGCAGCGGCATTGACCTCGTCTTTTCCCAATAAGTAAATGCGGATGGCGCTTTCCCCAAGGCCGGCCGCTTGTGCGAGAGGACGCACAATGGCGTAAAGGAAATTTTCAATCTCTGTATCGCGGAAAAAAAGGACAGGCCCCCCTCCCCAGCTCGCAAAACTTCCGAATCCGATGAAGAGAGCGATAAACCAGGGAATAAGACGTCTCATAAAAGAGACTTATCTCGTCAAGCGATGCCACCATCCTTTGCGGCGAGGTTTCTCTGGAGGTAAAATGCTTTCCTCTTGAAAGTTCCCCTCTATGGGGGATGAAGCGACAGTCCCTAATGATGCCGGAGCTTTTTCTGGCTTAGGGAGCTCCTGGCCCTCTTCTTTAAGAGAGGGAAAGGAGATGTCCGATGAGGCAGAAGGCCTTGCGCTAGTGGGGTTCACTCGACGGGAACGCTGACGTCGAGTACGTAGAGGTGCTGCTTCCTTTCCCTCTGTTTCAGACGAAGAGGCCAGTAATTCCGGCGAGGAGGGGAGGACAGGAGCCGAAGTCGAAGCAGGGCGCGCAGAACGGCGTGCACGTTGTGGTCGAGCCCGCAAAGGAGCTTCCCCATCTGGTTCTGCCACAAAAAGAGCAGAGTTCTGCTCTGGAGAAGCTTCCGTAAGATTATGAGTTTCTTGCGGTGGAGCGGACCTCCTCCGGCGACGACGTCTGCCGCGTTTTTTAGGAGGAGTGGGTTCGGACTCGCTAGGAGATTCTTCACTTCCTGTAGAAGCCGCGGTGATGTCAGATTCCGATGAGGCAAGTGTTTCTGTCTCTACTGGAGCAGATTCGGCTTCCTCCGTCTTGTCTTCCGCTTCGGTCGTGATTTTGAATTGCGCGGGAGGAATCGTCGCATCCGTCTCAATTATGATCTTTAGCCTTTCTTTAGATTCCAGTGCCCACAAAGCGT
>JAIRMZ010000052.1 GCA_031258355.1 Holosporales bacterium | reverse complement strand
GCTCCGCATTAAGAAATTTGATATCAAACGCTGCGTTGTGGATAACGAGGGGTGCCTCTCCGATAAAAGCTAGAAAGTCCGCTGCCACTTCTGAAAAAAGAGGGTGATCCTTTAAAAATTCGTAAGTTAATCCCGTGATCGCTGTCGCTTCAGCCCTCACCTCTCGCTGGGGATTGAGGTAGCTATGAAACGTCTTCCCTGTTGGAACGAGATTGTAGAGCTCTACACAACCAATCTCGACGATACGATCCCCGTTCTTAGGATCCAGGCCTGTCGTTTCTGTATCAAGGACAATTTGCCTATGCATTAAGATTTATGCAACACCCGCTCCTTATCCTAGGGAGAAGCCAGGAGAAAGACAATGGCCACTGCGCATATTTTGATCGTTGATGATGAGCCAGATACGGATCTTCTATTCTCCCAATATTTTCAGCAGAAAATTCAAACGGGAGAATACCGGCTTTTCTTTGCCAAGAATGGCAGAGAAGCTTTAAAGATTTTGCAAGAAACTCCTGACATGGATATCGCCGTTACAGAAACGCGCCTTCCCATCATGGATGGTCTCACCCTCATCGGGCATATCGCAGAGCAGTATCCTTTGATGCGGTCCATTGTTGTCTCCGCCTACAGCGATTTGTCCAATTTGCGGGCCGCCATGAATAAAGGGGCCCACGACTTTGTCTTAAAGCCTGTGGATTTTGAGGATCTCCATGCGACGATTGATAAAACGTTCACCCTTGTTTCCAATCTCAAGAAATCACAAGAATCTCAACAGAGGCTAAACAGCATCACCGACGAATTAGACATTTCAGCCCGTCTGCAGCGCAGCATTCTTCCTGGGAACGTTATGAAGAAAGCTCCTTTCGAGATCTATGCGGACACGGACCCTGCCGCAGAAGTAGGGGGAGATTTCTACGATTTCTTTTGGCTGGATGACACTCACCTTGGGCTTGTTATTGCCGATGTATCTGGAAAAAATATTTCTGCGGCGTTATTCATGACCATGACAAGGACCTTGTTAAAGTGCTTTTCGCGCCTCACACTCAGTCCTGCGGAATGCTTGACGCAAGCGAATAAGGCGCTGGTCTCCGAGAATCCGACATTAATGTTCGTGACAGCTTTCTACGGCGTAATCGATGCGCGAACAGGCATTTTGACTTATGCGAATGCTGGACATTTGCCTCCCTTGCTTATGAGAACAAAAAAAGAACCTACGCTTCTCGAAGAGGATCCTAGCCTGGCGTTAGGAATCGATGAAAATTTTGTATTTAAGGATTGCCAATGCACCTGCACACCGGGAGACACCTTTTTCCTATATACAGATGGTGTCGTAGAGGCCAATGATATTGTCGGAGGAGAATATGGCTTCGAACGCCTTCTTTCCTGCATGCGCTCTTGTCAGAAGAAAACACCCCAAGAAATAACGGAAATCATTATCTCTTCTGTCCATGTATTCGCCTCTGGAGCAGCGCAATCAGACGATATTACAACACTCTGCTTGCGGTATGGATAAGGATCATGGACATCCTCTTAGGGAATGATCTTTCCGAAGTTACACGTCTCTGCACAGCCATAGAGAATTTCTGTGCCGAGGAAAACCTTTCCTCCCGGATATGCCATGATCTGCTGCTTGTTCTTGATGAGTTGACTGCGAATATCATCATACATGGATTCTCCACCGGCATCGGAAATTCCATTTCTGTCCATCTGGAAAAACAAAAAGGAGGCGTTTTTGTCGAGACTAAAGACAATGCTCCAGCTTTTGATCCTCTAAAAAAACGTTCCCCCAATCTTCAAACTTCTCTAGAAGATCGCCCGATTGGAGGTTTAGGTATTCACCTGATTCGACAGTTCGCCCAGCACATGACATATCGTCGTGAAGAGGATAAAAACATCATTACCCTTTTTTTAAGAGAATAAGAAGCACGGTCCATCATCAAGATATCCTAAGACAATTTCCAGCGATTATGAACCCAAAACCAGAGATCGGAACGCTCGCGCACCCAGGCTTCAATATGCTGGTTCACAGCAGTCATGAGCACAAGAAGACGTTCTTGAGAAGATCCTTGCTGAGGAAGGGGTAAGGGGGGGAAGAAACGTACTTCGAACCGTGAGGTTCTCCCAAGGCGGAGGACTTGAACAGGGATCAGCGGACATTTGTGTCGCAATGCTAGGCGCCCGATGGCGGGAGCCGTAAGGGCAGGATAACCAAAAAAGGGAACAGGCAAGCCGTTTTTCTTGCGCTGATCAAGAAGCATCAGAACCGCCGTCTTTTGACGAAGGGCTTCTAATAATTGCTTGGCCCCCGCTCTTCCAGAAGGGATCAACGTATCCCCAATTTGGCGTTGTGCACGGCGGATCATGTGGTTTACGAGAGGATTTTCAGCGGATCGGTAGACCTGCATCAACGGTAATCCTTCATGCATAATCGCCAATGCGGCAACCTCCCAATTAGCATAATGTGCTGTAAAGAAAAGACTCGGTTGGGACCCCTCTCGGAGGTACTCCCTTCCTGATACTGTGATACGAGAAGGATCCCAAGAAACAGCTAGCTTCCTTAGATGTGAGTATTCCGCAACAACACGTCCAAAATTATCCCACATACCCTCTGTAATCTCTCGCAACTCCTTCTGATTTTTCTCCGGAAACGCTTTTTCCAGATTAAGAAGCGCTCTCCGCTCTAACGGCGGGCACAAAGGTCCTAGTCGGCGCAAAACAGCGCCCCCAAGGTCAGAAGCCGTGTCAAGGGAAGGAATCTTCAGCCCATAATGACAAAAAGCTACCGCAAAAGCCTCTAAAGGATAAGCAAGAAAAGCCTTAATCCAGGGCGTACTCATGGGATTATCTATCTCCTGGTCCTCCCCTCCATCATACTATTTTTTCTAAGTTTCCATGAGTTTGTCATGCTTCCCTCTTGCGCGTTTCTAAAGCCCCATGCCATCATGAATCCTTGGAAAAAGGAAAGGAATTATGAGGAAAGCAAGAAGTTTTTTAAGGGGAGGATTAGGGGCATTTATAGTTTTTGCTGGTCTAGCGGTATTGGCTCAAGATCCAGGGAAAAACATCACACATAAGCAAGAGGTTTCCTGCTGTTCAAAGGAAGCTTGCCATTGTTCTTGTAAACAGAAAGGTCAGAACGGTTGTCATGCGGACTGTTGTTCTTCGTCCTCTATCGTTCAACGACTCAGCGAAAAAAAAGCTGTTGGGTTTTTCGCTGTTCCTAGAACGAATTGGTTCTTGAAAATTTTTGGAAAAGTAAAAGCCACAGGAGTTTATGATGTGCATGCAACAAAAAATGGCCCTGCCTATGATCATTGTTTAGCACAGACCATTCTGCAGCCAGGAGAGGAATCCAAAAAAGGAGAATTTCGTTTCCATGCTCGAGAAAGTCGAGTCGGTTTGGAGACTTTCACTCCTCTAGGAGGAGAGATAAATATGTTTACGTTTGTCGATGTAGATTTTTTCGGATCTTCTCAGACAGAAGAGTCCCTTTTCACTCCTCTTTCCTTGCGTGTAAGGTGCGCTTACATGACGCTTGGGGGGAGGTTTTGGACTTTCCTTTTCGGACAGACACATTCTACTTTCAATTTCGGTGGGTTAGCAGATCCGGAGGTGGCGGACTTTTCTGGCCCAACAGGGTTTGTTGGAGGAGGAAGACGTCCTCAGATACGCGCTTCCTATAAGGGCTCTTCTTGGTCTGTTGATTTGGCCTTGGAGAATCCAGAAGGGGAGTACATCAATAAAAAGGGGGGAACGAAATTTGCTCAACGTGTTACAGATTCTTATTTTGCCTGTGATCAAGTGCCGGATGTCGTTGTTGCTTTTCAAGGGAATTCTGAGAAAGCGGAAGGACGTGTGTATGCGATGGGGCGTCGAATTCATCTGACAAAAACGGATAAGTCTCCAGATATTTCTGTGTTTGGCTGGGGAGCTGGACTTTCTGCCGGTTATCAGTATGTCGGGCAGAGTCGTGTGTATTTGCAATTTGGGGGAGGCCGCGGTATTGGCCGATATCTAGGAGATGCTAATGGGTATGCTGTTTATCTTGATGATAGTAATAAAGCTCATACCATGGTGGCTTTCGGAGGACTGGTTGGCATTCAGCAATATTGGAGCGAATGCTGGGCATGGCGCACCTCAGCGGCTTTCGGTTGGACAAGGATCAATACACATAGTGACTTAGTGAGCCATTCTTATACAGAAGGGACGGGTACGAGTGCGACGACAAAATATGCTGTTTTTGATAAAGAAATTCGCTCTTTTATGATCAATACATTCTGTAGCCCTTTTGGGCCGAGTGTTGATATTGGGATCGAATGGCTCCATGGGGATCGTATTCTGAAAGTGAAGGAGGGAGATCCCAGCAAAGGAACGATTGATCGCTTTATCATTACGATCAAAAGCTCTTTTTCTTCCTAGAGAAAGGGGATGGACAGATGCGTAGATTACACGTGGCTTTGGCGTGATCTGGCGATTAGACCTTCGAGAGAGCCTTCCCTGGGGTGAGGGGAGGGCTCTGTTGATCGAGACGGTATAGAGGAGGGGATCCGTATCCTAAAGGAGAAGGAAAGATTGGTCGTTTTATCGGCGCGATCGGTACCTCTGTTTAGAAGGGCATGGGTAAATATACAGGGGTTGGCGCATGATCCTTGGCACATCGTGAAGGAGTCCTCTTGGTCAGAGGCCTCTTAGGCCAAGGGGCTGTCGACCATTTTGGTATTACGATCAAAAGAGCTCTTTCTTCTTGTGAAAGGGGCTCGACAGGTGGCCTCTGTAGTTGGCCTTGGGAGCATTAGGCTTTTACAGAGAAAAGTTCTTGTTCAAGAAAATGTGTTCTACTGAAGCCGAGTATCAACATGAGGATTGTATAACTAAGAGTGAAGGCAAGGAAGGATCTCGAGCGAGAAAGCTATCGGCCATTTTGGCATTGCGATCAAAAGCACTCTTTCTTCTCGTGAAAAAAGCTAGGTAAGATATATAGTTGTTCATAGTTCTTAGCGTGTCATAGAGAGTTCTTGGATCAAGAACTTTGTTGAGGAATAATGGCATCTTTTATTGTTTCACCACAAAAGATTGATTTTGAGATAAACATTGTACATCTCTAATCCAGCGTCTTTCGATAAAGCCTGACGGCAACGGTTCCTATGACGAGCGCAAAGACAATTAGAGGCCAGAAATTTGGCCATAATTCGGAGAAGGCGCTTCCCTTCAACAAGAGCCCTTTTACCAG
>JAIRMZ010000032.1 GCA_031258355.1 Holosporales bacterium | reverse complement strand
TGAAAAATCTTTAAAATTTGCGGATCAGCAAGGAGATGTGTCAGGTGAGGAGCGGGGCTAGGAGAATGGGCGATTTGGACAAGATGGCAAACATTATCTCCTCCACAAAGCTGAACAAGACAGAGGCGATCGCGCCCAATTTTCAGTCCCATTGCTTCTGTATCAATGGCCACCCCTTCAGGAAAGACCAACCCGTCAGGAATATCTCCTTGATGTAGGACAATTTGCACGATCTCTCCTTATTTGGTGCCCAGGAGAAGACTCGAACTTCCACCCGCAAAGCAGACTAGAACCTGAATCTAGCGCGTCTACCAATTCCGCCACCTGGGCCTGACTCAAGAATAGAGGAAATCTCCCCTCTTGTCATGATGTGTTCTAGGTTCCTTGCGCTTCCTCGAGAGGGAAAGTAAAGTGGGTAGGCTGAGAAGAGGTTTAGAGGAAAAGATGCGGCAAGTTCAGGTCATCCTTTTGCAGAGAATCGGCAAATTAGGAGGGATGGGAGATGTCGTTCAAGTAAAGGCAGGATATGCGCGCAACTATTTGCTTCCCAAGAAATTGGCTTTGCGTGCGACGGAAGAGGATCGTACTTATTTTGAACAGCAAAAAGAGCAGATTGCCGCACAGTACAAAGAACAAGAGGAAGCCGCGCGTATTTTAGCGAACTCCTTGGAGGGGAAATGGGTTACCTTGATCCGCCAGGCGAGTGAGAAAGGCGGGCTTTATGGCTCTGTTACGCACCGTGATATTGCTGATGCCCTTGGGAGCGTTGTTACGCGACAGCAAGTCCTTTTGGCGCAACCCCTGAAAGAAACAGGGGTCTTTAAGGTACCCCTTGCTCTCCATGCCGAGGTCCATACCTTCGTCCTCGTCAATATTGCCCCCTCTGTGGAAGAAGCGGAAGCACAAAGCAACGCCTACCGTCGAGAGTAGCACATCTTCCTTTTCGGTAGGGTAAGGAAGTGTTCTACTTTTCTGTCCGATACCCTATCAAAATGATCAGAGGGTAGAGCGTTATCAATTTGCAGATATCTTTCCACGAACCATCACGAAAAGCGTGCCAAGCCTCTCCTCTGAAGAAAAGCATATCACCTCCAATCGCTGTAGCGGTTGCCAATAACCAAAGAAGGGGGAACGACGCGGTAGAGAGTCTTTTGCACCCTAGATCCACACTACAGTAGAGGCAAGCGAAAGAGAAAAACGTAAGACCTACTGTAAAGTTGTGGAGAAAATCATAAGCCAGACAGACGAGCCACAGACCGAGAAAGGAAGGAGGCGGTTTTTGTAAAAAATCCTGCATCCCGAGAAGCCAAAGAGGAAAAAGGGGATTAGGAAAGAGAGGGAGGAAAGTCAATGGCAATAAACTTAGCAATATTCCAGGAAGGCGGAGGGGGGACTTAAGGACAGGCATGTGATGCCTTTTTCTTCTCAGGAATCAGAACGCCGACATGAGTCAGCGCAAGGAAAGCCGCTTCCGTTGTTACACGAACCGTCCCTTCCTCAAGCTGGCCGACAAGGAGTCCTCCGGGAAAAACGCTAGGAATTTCTGACGTTACAACATCTTGTGGTGCTTCTGGCAACGGCTCTGGCAGAAGTTCAATACGTACTGCTGAAGAAATATCGCCAACCAGCACGGCATGCCTCCTAGAAGGAAGGAACACGACAGGTAGGCGAGAAGCGCTATCCGTAATACGCAAGACTTGGCTTTCTCGTCTCTCTACTCGGATAACACGTCCGAGAAGGCCAGCAGGTCCCATCACTGCGGCATCCTGCTGAACACCTTGATCTGTGCCGACATCTAGAAGAAATGTTTGTGTTTGTCCTTCCTGATGCGTCAGGATGCGTGCACCAAGAACCGTAAACCCTGGAGGAATCGGCATTTTCAGGAGCTGGCGCAGCTCTTCGTTTTCTTGGAGAAGATAGGGCAAGCGCTGGGCGGTAAAACGCGCCTCCATCAGTTGTTCTTCTAAAAATTCCTTCTGTTGCCAAAGATCTTGCACACCGAGGAAAGCCCAAAAAGCCTCTCTTATCTGGGTAGTATAAACACGCAGGACTTCTCCTTTTCCCTCAATGACAGCACCACGAATCTGCTCAATGAAAGGCGCAAAGAAGGGAATATGCAGGAGCCCAAGGGCAAAACACCCTGTGAGGAGAGATACAAAAGCCTGTCGTTGTTGAGAAGCAACGGCAGTAGGGGGAGCTTTAGGGGCATGAGCAGAGGAAAGGCGCATAGCCTAATAAGCGCGCAAGAGCACTTCCTTCATCGTATCAATCTCTTCTAGAGCGCGCCCTGTTCCCAAGACGACACAAAAAAGAGGCTCTTTCGCGACGAAGACAGGGAGGGCTGTTACTTGCGCCAGTAAAGCGTCCAGACGCTTTAACAAGGCGCCTCCCCCTGTCAGGAAGATTCCATTATCAACGATGTCGGCGGAAAGCTCAGGAGCCGTGCATTCGAGAGCAATTTTGACGGAATCTACGATAGAGGAGAGAGGTTCGGTTAAGCTCTCTGCGATCTTGCGTTCTGTCACTTCGATCTCTTTAGGAATCCCTCGGATCAGATCGCGTCCCTTGATTCGCATCGTAAGGCCTTCTCCGTCTTCAGGAGGCAAAGCTGCGCCGATTTCTTTCTTAATACGCTCTGCTGTCGTTTCTCCAATCAAGAGGTTCTCTTGGCGGCGGATGTAGCTGATAATCGCCTCATCCAACTTGTCGCCCCCGACCCGGAGGGAGCGGGCATACACGATACCCCCTAAGGAAAGGACTGCGACTTCCGAAGTTCCCCCTCCCACATCGACAACCATAGAGCCCATCGGACTTGTGACGGGCAATCCTGCCCCAATAGCGGCGGCCATCGGCTCCTCGATTAAGAACACACGTCGTGCTCCAGCGCTTTCCGCAGCCTCTTGAATCGCGCGTCGCTCTACTGCCGTCGATCCGTAGGGAATGCATACGATGATCTGAGGATTGGCAAAACGCCGCTGATTATGCACTTTGCGAATGAAATGCTTAATCATGCCTTCTGCGACCTCAAAGTCCGCAATGACACCGTCCCGAAGGGGACGAATGGCCTGAATATTTCCTGGTGTGCGCCCTACCATGAGCTTGGCTTCCTCTCCTACTGCGAGAATCTGGCGATGCCCTTTTGATTCACTGATCGCAACAACGGAGGGCTCGTTCAACACGATGCCCTTATCTTTGACATAAACCAACGTATTCGCGGTTCCTAAGTCGATCGCCATATCCGAGGAAATCCATCCTCGTAATTTCTGGAAAAACACAAGCCCTCCCCTCACAGGAAACCTCAGTGTACGCGAGCTTTCTGAGGACAGAAAGAGGGAACACACTCTTTCTCTTTGCTTGCATTAAAGGATAGAATCTTTGGGAAAGAAGGGGTGGGCTGCGATGTCAACAGGGCGGATTTTGAAAAGAAGTGGAAGTTGGCTTTTAGAGAGTCCTGGGTTCCTCCTTTTCCTCTGCATTCTCTATCCGAAGCTTTGGATTTTCCACAAAAACACTTTTATCTTCCTTATCTCTGACCTTTTACGTGAGGCCGCTTGGACGGCGGTTTTGTGTGCTCCTCTTTTGCTGCTCGATCTTTTCGTCCATTTCTTAAAACCTCGTGGCTGGCCTCGTCGTTCTCTCGATTTCCTCGTAGTCATGCTGGGTGGAACCATAGTTCTCGCTCTAAAATTCCCAGAAATTCCACCTTATACATTTTTATTTCCTGGAGCGTTTCTTCTCAGCTTGCCAGCTTTGAGATGGCGTAAATTTCTCTATGTTATCCTCATAATAGGGCTTTGTACCCGGGAAATATGGTGCTTTTCTGGAAGAATCTTCCCCACAGAATACATGCCTGATCCTTCACTTGTTCCAAAACCTGTATCTTTACCGATTACGTTCAAGCATAAACCCAATATTTACCTATTTTTATTGGAATCTTACACAAGTAATAAAGCTTTGCGAGAAATTTATCATTTACCACAAAATGGTCTCATGACTTTTCTTGCAGAACAAAATTTTTCCATCCTAGAAGACTGTTACGCTAACTACGATCATACCCATGGAACGGCAGGGGCTCTGTTCTTTATGAATCATCATTATCATAACTACAAATACAGAGAACTTCCCATAGAGTTACATGGCGCCATATTTGGCCGATCCCCTGTCTACAGCACACTAAAAGCGCAAGGATATCGCATTTGTGCTATAAATTGTCTTGGTGTCGATACTTTTCGAAAATGGAACAGAGATGTTATGGAAACAAGTTATTTAGACTTTCGTTACCTAGCTTCTTATGGATTATGCCGTTTCTATAAAATCGCAAAAGATTTCGGTTTTTCGGAAACTTTTAGTGTATTCGTCAATGCTGTAGACTGGTGGGCAGATCTTATTGGAGGGAAAACAAGATCTTTCTCAATATCCGCAGAAGATTTTCTCCAAGATTACTTAGAAGAAAGGAAAGCGCCACCTCATTTCTTCCTTATCTATGCGGGTACGGATCACTCTTTTGGTGCCGGTATGAATACAGATAGAGGAAGAGAATCTCTCGATTCCTTCGAGAAAAAGGAGTATCCGTCGTTTTTGCAAAGCGCTAATGCAGAACTGATGCCCTTGCTCAAGGTTATCCATCGTCATGACCCCGGAGCGCTTATTGTATTAATGGGGGACCATGGGCCGCGCCGTTATCGTGGTGTCGAGAAAGGGCAAGGGGATGTCAACGCTTTAATTCGATCGTATGGGATAGAGCCCAGTCTTGCTGCATTAGATGCCGTCGGAATTTTTTGTGCGATTAAGTGGCCTGTTCCTTCCTATTCTGAAGGGCAAATCATCAGTCCCGTTAATCTCTTTCGGCATATTTTTGCGGCTCTAACAGAAGACCCTTCTTTGCTCAATCATTGTGTCCCCAACGATTCCTATGCTTCTGATGCTGTTAGCAAGCTCTTTAAGGTCGTTGAAAATGGCCAACCTCTCAAAGAATGGAAATTCTTTTCTGAGCACTAAACCGTTTCCTTAGTCGTGTTTTCCTACAAAATTTGTTATAAGGACGTGAAACTTGGGCCGGACTAGCTCAGTTGGTAGAGCGGCTGATTTGTAATCAGTAGGTCGTTGGTTCAAATCCGACGTCCGGCACCACAGTACAAAGGGCATAGTGATGGAGAAAACAGAAGGATGTTAAGGTTTTGTTGTGGACTCAAAAGAATAATAAAAGTGGAAAGACGCGAACGCCTGGAAAGGCAAAAGGTCTAGAAAGGGAACTTGGTCATGGAAAAAAGCAAGAACACGTTGTATTGCTCTTTCTGCGGAAAAAGCCAGCACGATGTCCAAAAAATTATTGCTGGACCTAGGGTCTTTATTTGTGACGAATGTGTCAGGTTATGTATCGAGATCGTTCGTGAAGATCAGGGTGCCTCTGCCCTTCATACCAAAGGGGGCATCCCAACACCTCAAATGATTTATAAAATTCTTGACGCATATGTCATTGGGCAAGAGCGCGCTAAACGTATTCTTGCTGTTGCTGTGTATAACCACTACAAGCGCATTACCACCGAGGCGCGAAGTGAAGATGTAGAGCTTTCGAAGTCTAATATCTTGCTAATCGGACCAACAGGTTGCGGAAAGACCCTGCTTGCACAAACATTAGCACGCAGCCTGGATGTTCCGTTCACGATTGCGGATGCGACAACTTTAACAGAAGCGGGATATGTTGGGGAGGATGTTGAAAACATTATTCT
>JAIRMZ010000109.1 GCA_031258355.1 Holosporales bacterium | reverse complement strand
CTCCCAGGAGATCTTTTGAGTACTTTCAGCACAGAGACGATCCAGCGCATCCTTATCCCCGCGCAAGAGCCAAAGTTTTTGGATAACATTTGCGCATTGTTCCTCTATTTCCTGCGTTGTAAAGATCGTGTCTGGAAGGGGAGGAAGCGTTTCTCCCTTCTCTGCAAAGAAAAATTGTGCTAGAGCCTGTCGATCGCGTGCATTTTTGAAAAATCCACAAGAAGCATAAGTTTTATGACGTGCAAAATGGGGAGCAATTTTCCGAGATTCCGGAGAGAGAAGAAGGCACACTCTCCCTTGATTTAAAAAAGCTTCCAAGAAAGGGTCCAATAAGGAAAGAGACGTATCGGTAATGCCCTCCAGGATCAGGAAGGTTTCGATCTTCTCAAAGAGTCCTTGCTGAAGGTAAGGGGAAAATCCCTTCATGAAAGAAGCTTTTTGGTGGAGAACTATGGTTCCTGCCTGTCGCGCTTCTGCCTCACGCCAATGCAAGAAAGCTTGCTTAGCCGAAGTATCATTACCGTAAAGAAAGGCAACTGGTGCTCGCCAGGCGTGCTGGAGTCCCTCTAAAGTCATAGTTTAGGAAGATCCTGGAAATGGATCCGGATCTTCTCCACAATGTCCCCGCTGATCTGGTCAATCATGGAATCATCGATAGAATTGAATACTGTAAAGGACACCTGTCCACTCGTGCCAGCGGCCCCGTATGTCGCAGCAGCACTGACACCTCCACTGCAAACAGAACTCTTGTCTTTGACTTTTCTAAGGAAAAAGGCGGCGCTGTAAGAACGTCCAATACGACCCATTGTGTCTCCTCCTTCCGCTAAGTAGACCTTTAAGACATACCGTTCCTTGGTGGGAACAGGAATATCTCTCAGTTCTTGGATGAGGCTGCTCCTTAAGCGTTGCCCGCTGCGATTGGCAATCGTATCGACAACGATAGGAATGGGATTTTTAGGCGCATCTTTGCGTACTAAGTGGAGAGGCGCAACGCGTGTACACCCCACGCAGAGTCCGCTAAGCAAGCACAAAATTAAGGATACGTTGGGGAACAAAAACCGTCCGCTCAATCGTCTTTCCCTTGAGAATAGCAGAGAGATGGGGAACCGCTAGGACCGCATTGGTCACTTCCTCTTGGGGGGCTTCTCGCGCAACAGAGAGAACCGCCCGTGTCTTACCGTTCACTTGGATGGCGATGTCCACCGATTCCTTAACAAGATAAACAGGATCAGACTTGGGCCAAGCAGCAGTGACAACGAAAGGGGCCTCCCCCAACGCTTGCCAAACTTCTTCCGCGAGATGAGGCATGAGAGGAGACATCACGATCGTCCAAGAGCGAAACGCTTCTCTCAAAGAGGCCTCCGCGATGTTTTGTTTCTCAATAGCCTCATAGAGGACAGAAATTCCTTCACGAAGAAGGGCAATGACGCGATTAAATTGAACATGTGCATAGAGAGTTGTCACCTGATCCAAAAGAGGGTGGATTCGGCGGAGGAAAGCCTCTGTTGCGGCGGCATTTTCCTCTTTAGGGGGAGAATACTCCTTTGTGTATTGCTCTACTAAACGCCAGACACGATTCACAAAGCGCCAACAGCCTTCTATACCTTCTTCTGACCATTCCAGATCTCGATCCATGGGGGTGTCGGAGAGAATAAATAACCGCACTGCATCTGCCCCATACGTCTGCACCATCTTGTCTGGATCCACGACATTTTTCTTACTTTTACTCATTTTTTCTGAGCGACTAACAGTGACAGGTGTGTTGTCTGCACGCTTGACATAAATGGCGCCCTTTCTCTCCACTTCTTCCGGAAACAACCAGTTTCCTGCGGTGTCCTGGTAAGCGGGGTGACAAACCATTCCTTGCGTCAAGAGTTGTGTAAAAGGCTCTTCTGGTACGTCATATCCACATACACGAAGGGCACGTGAAAAAAATCGCGCATAAAGGAGGTGGAGAATGGCATGCTCCACGCCCCCAATATAGTACCCAACGGGCATCCATCGCTGTACCGCCTCTTGCGCGAAAGGAGCTGATTCATGGCGCGGAGAGCAGAAGCGTAGGAAATACCAAGAAGAATCAACAAACGTATCTAAGGTCTCCGTTTCTCGTTGTGCGGACTGCCCGCAGACAGGGCAAGAGACATTTTTCCAGGAAGGATGCCACTCTAAAGGATTCCCTGATCGATCGAAGGAAACATCTTCCGGCAAAAGGACAGGAAGATCTTTTTCGGGAACTGGAACCACACCGCACTGCGCGCAATGAATCACAGGAATAGGGCAACCCCAATAGCGCTGGCGTGACACTCCCCAGTCTCGGAGGCGTGTGAATGTCGAGATTTTGCCCACACCTAAACGCTCTGCCTCTTTTGTAAGGAGAGCGAAGGCCTCCGGCACGGTTTTTCCATCTAGAAAAGAAGAATTCACCATGATCCCTTCTTTTTCGATATAAGGCAGAGTGGTTTCTCCTTCTTTCTGAATCACTTGGACAATCGGTAAATTGTATTTTTGTGCAAAAGCAAAGTCACGTACATCATGCGCGGGTGTTCCAAAAATAGCACCTGTTCCGTAAGTCATCAGCACAAAATTAGCGACATACAAGGGGAGGGTTTTCCCTTCCAGGAAAGGGTGGTAGACAGAGATCCCTGTCGCAAATCCTTGTTTTTCCATGGTTTCAAGATCTGCGGTAATGGTCGAAATACGAGAACAATCCTGGAGAAAGGCATTTAAATCCTTGTTCTTTTCCGCCAATTTCTTCGCTAGAGGATGCTGAGGGGCAATGGCGATAAAGCTTGCTCCAAAAATAGTTTCAGGACGAGTAGAGAAGAGTGATAGAGGTTCACTCTCTCCTTCTACGCGAAGAAAGAGCGTTAGTCCTTGCGAACGACCAATCCAGTTTTTCTGCATGAGTCGAACTTTATTTGGCCATCCTGGAAGATTGTCTAATCCTTCTAGAAGATCTTCAGCGAAATCGGTAATTTTAAAAAACCACTGATCCAGTTCACGACGTTCGACGAGAGCTCCTGAGCGCCACCCCTTTCCGTCAATCACCTGTTCATTCGCTAAAACACAAGACTCCACAGGGTCCCAGTTGACCGTTGCTCTCTTCCGATAGACAAGTCCTTGTTTGAGAAATTGCAAAAACAATTTTTGTTCTTGTCGATAATAAGCGGGGTGGCACGTAGCAATCTCTTGATGCCAATCATAGGACAATCCCAGTACCGCCAACTGTGCGCGCATAGCATCGATATTTGCGTAAGTCCAATCACGAGGATGCGTGTGACGCTCCAAGGCGGCATTTTCTGCCGGCAAGCCAAAAGCATCCCAGCCCATGGGGTGCAATACTGCACAGCCTTGCGCTTTTTTGAAACGTGCAAGAGCGTCGCCAATCGCGTAATTGCGCACATGCCCCATATGGATCCGTCCGGAGGGATAAGGGAACATCTCCAAAACGTAGATACAAGACGACGTCCTATTCTGTGTAGGATCGCAACCATAAACACTCGCTTCTTTCCAGGCCCGCTGCCATTTTTGTTCATTTTCCTGGAAATTATACATAAACTCAGGCTAGCATTTCTTCATTCTGTTTTCCAGAGGGGATGAATGCGCATAAGAAAAGGGCAAATTGCTTGCCCTTTATAAGGAAAGAGGGGGGGGGTACCCCCCCCTGATGGACTACTTCACCCTCGAATTATTGACGCGAGGTTTCGGCGTTTTGTGAGCTGCTGTTTTTGGCGGCTCTTTGTGTGCCGGCTGATGTACTGTCTTTGCTGGTTCTTTATGCACCGGCTGATGTAATGTTGTCATACTTTTTGCCGGTTCCTTCGACTTTGATCCAAGAATCTTGCTCATAATACCAGGTTTCTTTGCCGGTGCGGGTGCTGCTGCCGCTGGCTTTACTGCCGGTTCTTTCTTCTTGCCAAGAAGACTAGGCTTCTTGGCCGGTGTTGGTGATGCTGCCGCTGGCTTTACTGCCGGTTCCTTCGGCTTTGAGCCAAAAATCTTACTAAGAGTACTAGGCTTCTTGGCCGGTGTTGGTGATGCTGCCGCTGGCTTTACTGCTGGTTCCTTCGACTTTGAGCCAAGAAACTTGCTAAAAACCCCAGGCTTCTTTGCTGGTGCGGGTGCTGCTGCCGCTGGTTTTACTACTGGTTCCTTCTTCTTGCCGAGAAGTCCTCCAAGGATACCGGACTTTTTTACAGGCGCAGGTGTTGGGGCTGCTGCTGCCGGTTTTACTACTGGTTCCTTCGACTTTGAGCCAAAAATCTTACTAAGAGTACTAGGCTTCTTGGCCGGTGCTGGCGCTGCTACCGGTTCTGCCGCCCTATGAACCTCTGGTTGATGGGCAACCGCTGGCGGACGGATCGCTGAATCTGACTGACTCTTCGAGCCAAGAAACTTGCTAAGAAAACCAGGCTTCTTTTCTGTAGATGCCGCCTGTGCTGGTGAATGTATTGCCGGCTCTGACTGGCTGCGTTGCTTTGAGCTAAAAGGATTAGACAAGAAGTTAGATATTGCAGCTTTTGCCTCAGATGCTTTTCTCTGCACCGCATCTCTCATCATCCCTGCTCCTGCTTGCACAGCTTCGTGCGCTACGACTGTTGCTGTCCTTACTCCTTCTTGCACTGCAGTCTGTGCGGCGACCTTTCCAGTATCAATCGTTTCGTGGACTACGGCTCTTCCTGTATCAACAGCTTCATGCACGGCAGCTTGTGTTTCACCTACCGTTTGCTGCGCTATGGCTCGCGCTTCACCTGCAGCTTCTTGCACGGCAGCTTGTGTTTCACCCACTACCTGTTGTGCTGCGGCCTGCGTTTCACCTATTGATTCCCGCATGGTTTCTGCTATCCCTATTCCCTCTGATAAAGCTGTCGCTTCCTCAGGAGAGCGTCCCTGTTCTTCTTCAGGCTCGATTCCTCGTGCCGCTAGCGCTTCCTCAGGGGAATGTTTTTGTTCTGCCTCATAGAGGTCTCCCGTCTCCAAATCCGTATGGAAACTTTTTCCTGTTTCTGGATCCGTAAGAAGTCCCATTCCTGTTTCCGGATTAACGTAATTGGGTTCTCCTTCTTCCGAATGTGAATAGACGGTGAGTCCAGAATCAGGCTCTGTATAAGGATACGTCACCTCCCGTGTAGCAACTGGCTCTTCCTCGGGAGAGCGTCCCTGTTCTTCTTCAAATCCAGTCTGTTGTGCAGCTTGTGCCTCTTCAGGGGAATGTTCTTGTTCTGCAGTATAGAGGTCTCCCGTCTCCAAATCCGTATGGAAACTTTCTCCTGTCTCTGGATTCGTAAAAAATCCCATTCCTGTTTCCGGATTGATGTAATTGGGTTCCCCTTCTTCCGAATGTGAATAGACGGTGAGTCCAGAATCAGGATCTGTATAAGGATATGATGCTCCCTCCCGTGCAGCAGCTGACTCTTCCTCAGGAGGGCGCTCCTGTTCTGCTTCAGATTCTGTCCATTGTGCAGCAGCTAGCTCCTCCCCAGAGGGGGGCTCTTGTTCTGCTGCATAGATATCTCCCGTA
>JAIRMZ010000097.1 GCA_031258355.1 Holosporales bacterium | reverse complement strand
CAAGGTGGTATTGTGGCTGGCGCAATCGCAGTTTCCTTGCAAAACGCATGACCTCCCTAAAGAGCTTCTGCATCTGCGCCAATTTGGCCTTTCTATTCAGTGGTGTGAAGATCTAAAGTCTTTAAAAAAGATCATCCCTTCTCTGAGAAGTTACCCAGATGACGTTATCGTGACAGCGGATGATGACATTATGTATCCTCCTTACTGGCTAGAGCATCTCTATGCCGCCCATCAAAAAAATCCTTCGTATGTACAAGCTCGCATGGCCTATTCCGTGCCGCTAGGAACGGAAGACGAAATCGCCGCCTATCCTGGATACGCTGGTGAAAAGGAAGACGTGCTGCCCTTTTCCTACACTCCATCAGGATGGGGAGGGGTCTTGTACCCCCCTCACAGTTTACATGAGGAAACAACACCTACCGATATCGCCATGAAAATTGCTCCTTACGACGATGAAATTTGGTGTTGGGCGATGATGGTCCTGCAAGGAACGCGACTTCATGCAATCAAAGGAGATTGGGACGACCTCATCCGTTTACGTATCCCAGGCTCTCTCTCTCTGCGAGGACGAGGTCTGAATATTTATGTCCTCATGCTCAAAACGTATCCCAAGATCCGTGAGATCTTCGTTGCGGAAGGGCACACCTTGCCAGAAGATCTTTTCAAAAGCGTAGCAGACGATGGACAGTAACATTTCCACTTTCCTGTCTCTCTTTGAGCAAAAGTGGTGTTAGTCTTTGAAGGAGAAGAGTCATGCATGACATCAAAAAAATCCTAGAGCGCCCGCAAGAGTTCGATCAAACCTTACAAACACGCGGAATCCCTCCCCATAGTGCAAGAATAATGGAGAAAGAGCAGCAGCGTCGACAAGCTGTTCGTACACTTCAAGAAGCGCAGACACGAAGGCATCAGTTGGCTTCATGTATCGCAGAAGCTCAGAAAAAAGGGGAAATATTGACCACTTTATCGGAGGAAGCACGCTCGCTTAAAGTGCGTCTTCCCGTCCTCGAAAAAGACGTGGAAGCGGCTGAACAGGCACTCCATGAGCTTCTCTCCTTTCTTCCCAATCTGCCCGCCGAAGACGTCCCCCAAGGGAAAGATGAGAGAGATAACGTGGTGTTACGTCATTGGGGAACAAAACCGACATTTCCTTTTTCGCCAAAAACGCATGATGTTCTAGGCGAAAATCTCCGTCTTCTTGACTTCTCTTTAGCGGCTACACTGGCCGGAGCGCGCTTTGCGATTCTCAAAGGACCGCTTGCCCGGTTAGAACGGGCCTTATCTACATTCATGCTGGATATCCATACACGAGAATTTGGTTATTTGGAGGTCTCTCCTCCTTGTCTAGTGCGCCCTGAGCTCCTCTATGGGACCGGTCAATTTCCAAAATTTGCGGAGGATATGTTCTCGACCACCGATGGACGTTGGCTCATTCCCACCGCAGAAGTCGTCGTTACAAACTTTGTTCGTGAACAAATTCTTGAGGAAAAAGATCTTCCACTGCGCTTTGTCGCACACACCCCCTGTTTCCGTTCAGAGGCCGGATCTGCAGGGAGAGATACAAAAGGACTTATCCGAATGCACCAGTTCTCTAAAGTCGAACTCGTGTCCATCACAACTCCTGCCCAAAGTGATGCAGAATTCCAGCGTATGGAACAAGCCGCGGAGACGATATTACAACGCTTGGAGCTGCCCTATCGAGTCGTTGCTTTGTCTACAGGAGACATGGGATTTTCTGCAAAGAGAACCCACGATCTAGAAGTTTGGTTGCCGGGCGCTGGCCAATACCGAGAGATTTCCAGCTGTTCTTGGTGTGGAGATTTCCAAGCACGACGAATGAACGCGCGTTATCGTTCCATTTCGAAAGAAGGAAAAGGATCTTTACAATTTGTCCATACTTTCAATGGCTCCGGCCTACCCATTGGACGGACTCTTGTCGCCATTATGGAAAATTACCAGCAAGAAGGGGGTTCTCTCCGCATCCCGGATGCGCTAAAACCTTATCTAGAGGGATTGGAGATGATTGTATGATACCTGGAAAGACACCGACATCAGGATTGCGCATTCTTGTTTGTAACGATGATGGGGTGCAAGCTAAGGGCCTTAAAGTCCTGGAACGCATCGCTAAGGATTTATCTCCTGATGTATGGGTCGTCGCCCCAGAACAGGATTCCAGCGCGCAGAGCTGCTCCGCAACATTTGATAAACCTCTCAGAATTCAAGAGCTTTCTCCACGTCGTTTCTCTGTCCAAGGAAGGCCTGTTGACTGCGTTATTTGTGCTCTACGCCATGTGCTCCTCGATCGCCCCCCAGACGTCATTCTCTCAGGGGTAAATGCGGGCAGTAATGTTGGGGAGACCTCGATGCTCTCGAGCACAGTAGGAGGTGCAATGATGGGGGCTCTCCAAGGGATCAAGTCCATCGGCGTAAGCATCGATCTTGTCAAAGATCCTTCGATTAAATACGCGGCTGTAGAGCATTTTCTTCCAGGGATTATCCGAAAGCTTCTCGCACTCTCTTGGCAAGAACGCCTCATGATGAATATTAATTTCCCAAATATCCCCATCAGCGGCGTTGCAGGGATCCGCCCTGTCCCGCTATCTCCTTTGCCTCTGCATTGGCAGGTCCATCCGCGTGAGGCGCCAGGAGGAGAACCGTACTATTGGCTGAGCTCTTGGTGGACAGATGCCCAGATAGCGACACCTGCGCGCACGGATCTTCATGCCTTATACCAAGAAAACGTTATTACAATCACGCCTATTCAGCCTTTTACTGCGCACGAAGAAGCTATCCGTGTCTTGGAAGAGGTCTTTGCCTCTCATGCCCCTTAAATCTCCCCATTTCCTTCGCTTTTTCTTTCTTTTCATGCTCTTGGAGGGCTGTTCCAGCGACACCTTGGCTCCCGTCGATCTCAAGGTAGAGAAACCGAGTCTTGAAGAAGAAGCGCCCGAAGCACGTTCCTATATCGTGCAGCCAGGAGACACGTTAGCAACCATCTCCTCAAGACTGGGTGTTTGTCCTCAAAAAATTGCTGAAGCCAATCATCTCCTTCCTCCCTACGCTCTTGCGGAGGGCCAGACCCTTCTTTGCCCCCCCCCTTCATCAGATAAGCCTCCAAGGGCCTCATTCTCTTCAGAACCAGAGGAAGAATCTTCTGCCCCACAATCAGGTTGGCATAGCGACGTGCAAGTGACCTTTCTTCCGGGAGAGGAAGAGCCCCCAAAAGCTGTCGAGAAAACGCTCAGCGAACGCTTGCGGGACCTACGCCTTGAGGAAGAGGCACGGAAGAAAAAATCTCCACCGTCTCAAGAAGAGAAAAAAGCAAAGGAGCCATCAAAAGAAGAGAAGAAGACGAAGGAATCGCCAAAAGAGGAATGGTTGGAACAGGACAAGGAGGAGACGTCCCCCCCTTCGCCCAAAAGCAAAAAAGACGCGCCATTGGCAGGATCTGCACGCTTATCTTGGCCTATAAAAGGAGAAGTGTTATCTTCTTTCGGTCAGGGGAATCATGCGGATGGCATCTGTATTAGCGGAAAAGCAGGAACTCCTGTTCTCGTTGCTGATGATGGACTTGTTGTCTATGCGGGCGCTAAGCTAAAATCTTTCGGGAATCTTGTCCTGGTAAAACATGAGAGTGGATTGATGACGGCTTACGCCCACTTGGGAAAAATTTCCGTGAATAAAGGAGACTACGTGGATCGGGGGCAATCGGTAGGGACCGTAGGGAAGACCGGAGACACAACGGGAGAGCAGTTGTACTTTGAGGTGCGGAAAAATAAGAAACCTGTGGATCCGATGATTCATCTACCGAAGAAAGACTGAGACGTCATAAGACAAAGGGAGGAGAAAGTATGATCAGTTTTGCACAGGCGGCGGAGCCTTCTATTCCCTCCGTTGATCGAGGAGTTGACTGGGTAGGAATGATTCCGCTCATTTTGATTGGGGGGATTTTCTATTTCTTTCTTGTACGTCCTCAGCAGAAGAAAGAAAAACAGCGACAAGCAATGATTGCCGCACTTGCCCGTGGTGATCGTGTTGTCACGACAGGAGGCCTCATCGGAACGGTCTATCGTCTCTCGAAGGACGCGGATCTTGTTTTGGAGTTTGCAGAAGGCGTTCAAATAACCGTACGGCGTGACGCTATTGTGGAGGTTTTGGCGAAAATTCCGATGGAAGAAGAACCAGAAGAGACGGAAAAAAGAAAGGCTATTTCTTCTCGCGTTAAGAAATCGACAAATAAACAAAAATAAGATACAAAAAAGAAGAAGGGCAGAGGACGCTGTATGAGCGCTATGGTCACGCAATCTCCTCGGTGGAAAGTGATCTTTGCTTGGGTGATCTGCATATTAGGGCTTTTGTTCTCTCTTCCAAATGTTCTCTCCCCAGCCACACTAGAAAAATTCCCAGATTTTCTTCCAAAAGAGCGGGTGCGCCTGGGCCTCGATCTGAGTGGAGGAGCGCACCTCCTGCTCGAAGTGGACTTGCAGGCCGCTGATCAAGAATATCTGAACCAAACCATTGAGGCCGTACGTCTGGCGTTACGCAAGGGCAATATCGGCTATCTCAACCTCCCCAATTCTCTTCCTTCCGGAGAAAACGCTCTTTCTTTTTCTCTGCGTGACAGTGCTCAAGTAGGGCGAGCTAAGGCATTGCTGAGTGCCATTGATCAAGACATCAAGGTAACAATTGAAGGCACGAACGTTCGGATGATGCCGACAGAAATGGCCCTCTCCCGACGCCATGTAGATGCTATTAATCGCTCCATTGAAGTAATCCGGCGACGTGTAGATGAGACTGGAACGCGAGAGCCTGTTATCCAAGGGCAGGGGAAAGATCGTATTTTGTTGCAAGTTCCAGGTGTTCAGGATCCAACACGTATCAAAGAACTCCTTGGAAGAACAGCGAAACTTTCCTTCCGGCTTGTTGATGAGTCCTCGGAAGGCGGGAAGAATCGGCCAGGGTTCGTTATGCTTCCTCAGAGTGATAGAGGAGGAGAACGATTGCGTGTACGGCGTTCTGCTATCATTGGGGGAGAGCATCTGGTCGATGCGCAACCGGGGTTTGACGAGTACAACCGGCCACAAGTGTCGTTTCGTCTCAATCCTATGGGTGCAAAGCGCTTTGGCGATGCGACGCGTGAAAACGTTAATCGGCGATTTGCGATTGTACTGGATGACCGTATCATCAGCGCTCCTGTCATCAGCGAACCCATTCCAGGTGGATCTGGGCGGATTAGCGGGAATTTTTCAACGGAAGAGGCGCATGACTTGGCCCTTCTTCTGCGAGCGGGTGCGCTTCCGGCTCCTCTCGTCATCGTGGAGGAACGTACGGTCGGACCTGATCTCGGGGCCGATTCTATCAAGGCGGGGGTTTACGCAACCTTCATTGCGATTGCGCTAGTCGTCTGTTTTATGCTGATTTCTTACTCTTCCTTTGGTCTTATCGCGGATATTGCGGTTATTGTGAATCTCATTTTGCTTGTTGCGGCGTTGTCTTGTTTACAGGCAACCCTCACTCTTCCGGGAATCGCGGGGATTGGGCTGACTGTGGGAATGGCGGTTGATGCCAACGTTCTTATTAATGAACGCATTCGAGAAGAATTGAGACGAGGACTTCGTCCTCTTGCCGCTGTGGAGCAAGGGTACAATCTGGCAATGACGACGATCATCGATACTAACCTCAATACTCTGATCGGTATGGCATTTTTATACACTTTTGGAACGGGACCCATCCGAGGGTTTGCGGTAACGACGGCTCTGGGCGTTGTTATCTCCTTCTTCACCTCGACAACGCTTGCGCGCTTGATAACGTTCTGGTGGATTGGGAAAAAACGTCCCGCGACACTGTCTCTATAGGAGAAGGGTATGGGACTTCAATTTATTCCGCATGATATAAAAATCGATTTCGTTGGAAAACGGTTCATTACATTTGCCCTCTCTGTGATCTTAGTGATTGGCGCTTTAAGTGCCTTTTTCTTGCGAGGTCTTAACTACGGTATCGATTTTGTTGGGGGCTATGTTCTAGAGGTCAGGACATCGGAGAAAGCGGATCTTGCCGAGATGCGCAAAGAGTTATCCGATTTAAACATCGGTGAAGTTTCTTTGCAGGAATTTGGATCGGCGCAAGATGTGTTGATTCGCATTCCCTCCGCAGAGGGGGATGCACAAGAGCGCACGGCGTCTTTGACGCGGGTCAAAGAGGCGTTAGGCCCTTCTGTTGATATTCGGCGCACAGAGACTATTGGGCCTAAGGTAGGGAAAGAGCTTATCGAGAATGCAACTTATGCTGTGGTTTTCTCTATTCTTGCGATTCTAGCCTACATCTGGGTACGGTTTGAGTGGCCTTTTGCGATCTGTGGAGTGATTGCATTAGTTCATGATTGTATCGTGTTGCTCGGCTTTTATTCCCTTTGTCATTTCTTAGAATTCAACACCAACGCTGTTGTCTCTTTTCTCTTAACAGCGAGCTACTCCATCCATGATACCGTAGTGGTCTACGATCGCATTCGCGAAAATATGAAGAAATTTAAGACGATGACGCTTCCGGATTTGATTAATCTAAGCATGAACGAGACGCTCTCACGGACGGTTCTCACGACGGTAACCACGTTGCTTGCTCTGCTCGCTCTTTGCTTTTTCGGAGGAGAAGTAATCTCCGAGTTCAGTTTTCCGTTGCTCGTCGGCTTTTCTTTTGGGGCCTTTTCCTCTGTCTGTCTTTCCGCCCCGCTCCTTCTCTATGTGCGAACGCATATTAAGGAAAAAGATCCCGCCAAGTGACAAAGGCACGTCCCTTTCTTGTGGCTATGGACGGCCCGGCGGGAGGAGGAAAAGGAACGGTGGCTGTTGCCTTGGCGCAACGATTTGGGTTTGTTTACTTTGAAAGCGGCACATTCTTTCGCGTTTTAGCTTGGCGCGCTCTAGATCTGGGCGTCACGGCTCAAGAGGAAGCTCGCTTGGAGGAAATTATCACGTCGCCTTGGTTCCGAGAGAAATGGCACACCTTCGCACGTCCTGCCTTAAGGGAAGAGAGAATCGGCCTATTTGCTTCGGAGATTGCTAGGCATGCTTTTATTCGTACCGCCTTTATCTCCTTTCAACGACAGGAAGTCCTTAAGGAAACGGCGGCGGGTGTTATCCTTGAGGGACGCGATACGGGAAGCGCTGTCTTTCCAGATGCGGATTGCAAGATTTTTCTTACAGCGGATCCTCATGTGCGCGCACGCCGCCGTTTTGAAGAGCTACGCGAGAAAAATCCAGACGTTGTTTATGAAACAGTCTTCCAAGACCTCTCGAAACGAGACGCGAACGACAAAGAGCGGTCCATCGGTGCCCTCCAAATTGATAATACCTACCAGCTACTTGACACATCGACGCTTTCCATCTCCGAAGTCGTGAACACCGCAGAACGCCTAGTGCAAGAGAGGTATAACGCCTATTTGGCTGAGAAAAAAAGGGGGAGGTGATGGGAAGCCTTTCCTATTGCTCGGCAGGTTCCCTGTTTGTGAGGGCAGCAGAGCGCCTTGTGCAAGGGTTTAACTGAAAAAAAATTAATAGGATAGCCTTTGTTATTTCAATTTTAATATACAAAAAATCGTCGATACTCTCTGAATAATACCATTTTTATCCAAATCACTTAACAAGTAAACCAGATCGAGGCGGCTTTCGTTGGAAGTCTGCAAGAGGTCAGGACAACACACGCAACAGACATCCCGCTCTATAACAAAGCGACTTCCACTAAGGACTTGCATAAAATCTCTCACCTCTGCTTAGCTTCATACACTATGATTTACCTATCCTTGGGCAGTAATGAGGGGGATCGTCTAGATTATTTACGCCAGGCTTGTGCCGCACTGGCAGAGTTCTTTGATATTCACCAAAGCTCACTAGTCTTCGAAACCGAAGCGATTCTTCCCGAGGGAGTCCCCTCCTCTTGGAATCGTCCTTACGCCAATATGATTGTGGCAGGGGAATCTTCCCTCTCTCCGGAGGCGCTCCTCCAACATCTGCAGCAAATAGAGTGCCGCTTGGGGCGCCCGCCTCAGCATCTTTCTCAAGCACCTCGCCCCATCGATCTCGACATCCTCCTTTACCATGACCTCAAGCAGGAAACGGCCTCTCTAACGATTCCGCATAAAGAGCTAGGGCATCGTCCTTTTCTTCAAGCTCTGCTCGCGCTGATGGGGAAACAACTTTGCCCTGAAGCAGGAAAAGACTACATCCCCCTGCAGAGCTTTGTGCTGGAACCAAAAATTGTGGGCATCGTTAACGTGACACCAGATTCCTTTTCTGATGGAGGGCAGTTTTTAGAACCCGAAGCCGCTATACAACGTATGCAAGAAATGGAAACCGCTGGCGCCACAGTTATAGAGCTCGGAGCTCAGTCTACACGTCCTGGGTACACAGAAATCCCCCCAAAAGAGGAAATCGCACGACTGGCTCCTGTTCTCGAACGTTATCAAGGCACCCTTCCCCTAGGGATCGATACCTATTCTGACGAAGTTGTCGCCTATGCTCTCGAAAAGCCTTTCTCTTGGTTTAATGATATCAAAGCCCATCTCCAGCCCTCTACTTTGCGAAAGATCGCAGAACGCGGGGCCAAATTGGTGGCGCTATTACCCGGAACGGATTTATCTTGGATCGAGCAGCGTATCGCGACTCTTATCCAGCAAGGCTTCTCTAGGGACAATATCGTTCTTGATCCCGGCATAGGATTTGGGAAAACGAGACAAGAGAATCTTGCTCTCATCCGTACACTTTCGACGTTCCAAGAGTTTGGATGCCCCGTCATGCTTGCTCATGCACGAAAGTCGTTTATTAGCCTCCTGGGCCCTTACCCCGCCAAGGACCGGGACATTGAGACTCTTGCCTTTTCGCAATACGCCGCCTCTCTTGGGATTAATTACCTTCGCGTCCATACCGTAGCGGACCATATGCGCTTTTTGGCAGCACAGCGGTCTTTAAGATCCCTATAAAGGGCGTGTTTTACGTACAATCTTCTATAAAACCTCCTCTAAGGTTCCCCAGCTTGTGCGATTTCCCTATACGCGATACTCTTTCCAAGAGAGGGAAAAGCAAATGCGACGTAAAATTTCTGAGGATGATCGAAGAATCTGCTATGCCTCCTCAGCAGAAGGCCTGCTCGTCCAGCATTTCAAGGATCCTGTAGGGGAGGAAGCCTCTGGGAGCGGTGTTCTCGATAGCCGAATCTCTGGCTATCTTATGGATTGTCTGAATCATGTCGGGATCAAAACGCATTTTGTTCGGCAGCTCAATATGCGAGAGCTACTGGTTCAAGACGTCAAGCTCATGCCGATTTCGATCGTTTCTCACACCGTGGTCTCCCAGAGCCTGGCAACGCGCTTTCAATCCCCAGAAGGCACCCCTCTGACCCGTCCCCTATTGGAATTCTATTATCACGCACATCCTGAAAACAGCTGTATGTGTCCCGTGCTGGTAGGGGAGGATCATATTCGTGGCTTTTCCTGGATTACGGAAGACGATCTTCAGGATATCATTTCTTGCGCTCTCCGGGTTCATGATTTTCTTTCTGGCTTCTTTATGGCAACAAACCTACTCTTGTGTGATCTGCACCTCCAATTTGGGCAGTTCTTCGACCCAGTGACAGAATCTTCTCATACCCTCGTCGTTGATGGGCCTTTACCAGACGCACTCAGTCTCAAGGATATCCACACAGGGGCTTATATCTCAACCTTATCTCTCTATAAAGAGAAACCCATCACAGCAGAACAGAAGAAAATACTGGGAAGCAAAATGGGACTTCTAGACGCAGAAATGCCTCCGGAAAAGAGGGAATCCTCCGCTTGGCTCAAGCTGTTTAAAAAAGGCTTACGCGATTGAAGGCCGACACTATGTTACGCCTGGCCCTTTCTGGAGGATCAGGACGCATGGGAAAGGCAATCCAAGATCTTATTAAAGAAGAGTTTTCTGAGACCATTGTCCTTATAGGAAGTGTGGAGCGATTGGTGCAGGCGACAGAGGTGACAGCACTTTGCTCTCAGGTCGATGTGATGGTCGATTTTTCTGCTCCTTCCCAGATCTCCCCCTTAGCCGCTGCTTGTGCTGAAGGGGGGTGCGCTTTAGTTACAGGAACAACAGGAATTGACACGGAAGGGCAGCAAGCCCTCCTGGCAGCCAGCCAAAAAATCCCTATTCTTCATGAACCCAATTTCAGTTTAGGAATTCAGATTGTGGCGCATCTTATCGCTCAAGCTGCGATCCTCCTGGGTGAGACGGTTGACATTGAGATTCTGGAAAAGCATCACCGTTATAAGGCCGATGCCCCTTCGGGAACAGCTTTGTTTTTGGGAGAAGCACTAGCGCGAGCGACAAACACTTCTCTGCAGGAAAAAGCAGAGTGGCCACGCTTGCCGTATCGTGAAGACCCAAGAGCTCCCGGAACTCTCCGATTTTCTTGTCAGCGAGGGGGAACCGTTGTTGGAACACATCGGATAGACTTCTTCGCACCGGATGAAGTTCTAACGATTGAACATCAGGCCCAGGACCGTCGCATTTTTGCTCGGGGGGCTCTCCAAGCGGCTTTATGGATTCGTGCACGCCCTCCAAAAGCGTATAAGCTGGCTGACATGCTTGCTGACCGTGGATTGTGAGGAGCGAGTAGAAGCGATTTTCCAAGCACTCCGTGCAGAGCGTCCAGAGGCAACACTCGAGCTGACTTACACGAATCCTTTTACCCTCCTTGTCGCGGTTATCCTCTCAGCACAAGCGAGAGACACCCGTGTCAACGCGGTGACAAAGACACTCTTTCAGCAATTCTCCACGCCACAGGAGCTATTAGCACTCGCACCTGCTGTGTTTACGCAACAGATCCAAATTATTGGCCTTTACAAAACAAAGGCCCGTAATATCCTGCGCATGGCGGAAATTTTGGTGGAGCGGTACGAAGGACAAGTGCCTTGTTCACGGGAAGCACTTGAAAGTCTTCCTGGTGTTGGTCGCAAAACCGCTAACGTGGTACTGAATGTGGCCTTTGGGTGGCCTGTTATTGCGGTAGATACGCATGTTTTTCGTGTCGCACATCGCCTTCACTTATCACAAGCGAAAACACCGGAGGCGGTTGGCGAAGACTTGGAGCGCTGCGTCCCTTCCTCCTATCTTCCGCGTGCGCACCACTGGCTCATTCTTCACGGACGATACACTTGTCAGGCACGTGCTCCAAAATGCGCTCATTGCGTTGTCCAACAATGGTGCCCGAGCAGAGAAACAATGATGTAGACACGGCTGAATTAATCGTATATTTTATCTAAAATTGGAAGCGAAATGAAAAAGCTCATTGTCATCACAATAAGCTTTATGGAAATCCTCCTAGGAGATTTTTCTGGAGAGGTTTCGGCCATGAGGAGTTTTAGCGGCCATTTACCGATCATCTACAACAGAAGAGGAGATTGTGCCTCTGTTAATGGATACGAAAAGTCAAATTCTGCGACAATTTACCAAGATGAACAGGAATATCGCGGTCAGATTTATCTCCTGCCTCACGTCTTCGATAAGGAAAACAGAGTGACTTTGTCCGTGAAGAGTATTAGCGCAAACTCTTTTCAGGGATCTTGTGTCGTTTCAGTTCTCATATCGAGAAATATCGAGGTTCTAGAGCGGGATTGCTTCTCCAGATGTTTACAATTGCGGTGTGTTTCTTTTGAAAATGATTCCCAATTAGAGCGTATCGGATCAAGGGCTTTTCGAGCTTCCTCAATAGAGTCAATCACTATTCCCAACTGTGTGACATTTCTAGGGCGTAAGTGTTTTGGTTGTTGTCGTGCTTTATCTTCTCTTTCCTTTGAAGAGAATTCTCGGTTGCGGGGCATAGGGAAAGGGACTTTTGAGAAGTCCGGTTTAAAATCGATTGCTATTCCTGAATCAGTAAACAATATAGGAAAAAATTGTTTCTTTGAATGTTTCTCCCTTGTTTCCGTTTCCTTTTCTCCTAATGCTCAATTGGTGAGAATAGGGAGTGAGGCTTTTGCTCGGTCTTCATTGAAAGATATCTTCATTCCAGAAAGTGTAGAAATTCTTGGATCTAGATGTTTTCGTAAATGTTCTTCTTTGAAATCCGCCTTTCTCTCAGAATATGCACGACTAACACATATAGAATCAGAGGCCTTCCGCGAAACATCACTAAAGTCCATCATTCTTCCGAAGAACGTGACAAACATTGGAAGTCATTGTTTCCATTCTTGCCGTTCTCTCTCCTCTATTTCGTTTGAGCCAGATTCTTATTTGGGAACTATCGGTCAGAAGGTTTGTTATTTTTCTGCGATCGAATCTATTCTGATACCCAGAAACGTAGAAACTCTTGATAATGAATGTTTTTGCTTATGTGGAAGTTTAACATCCGTCACCTTTGAAGAAGGGGCTCGGCTGCAGCGTATCGGATCAGAGGCTTTCCGCTCTTGCAGTCGATTATCTTTTATCTGCATTCCAAGGAACGTTGAACATATTGATGATGAGGCCTTTTTACTCTGTTCTTGTCTTAGGAATGTACTTTTTGAAGAAGATTCTTGTTTGAGAGATATCGGACAAAGTGCTTTTCAATATTCCCGTCTAGAAAAGATCACTCTTCCCGGAACGGTTGCCTTTCTTGGGACATGGTGTTTTGGCAATTGTAATAATCTGATCGAATTTTCTTTCGATTCTCCTTCCTCTTTAGAACGTATCGAAGTGAGAACCTTTGCTTGTTCTGGTCTAAGAGAGATCGTTATTCCTAGAAATGTTGTTTGTGTGAAAAGTTGGGCATTTTGTTTCTGCCCATTGTTACACTCTGTTTCCTGCGAAGCTGCTTCTCAATTACGCATTATTGAGAAATGTGCTTTCGAGGGATCTGACCTAAAGACAATCACTCTTCCTAATACTGTGCAGTTTATTGCATCACGCTGTTTCCGCGGTTGCCCGCTGAACTATATTTCGTTTGAACAAGAATCTCAGTTGCGGTGTATTGGGATAGGGGCCTTTGCCCTTAAACGCGGGAGAAGAAGGACTATCTCGTTACCAAAAAGTAATATTAACTGGGGAAGTACCAGGGATATCGGTGTTAATATCGTCCTATCTCCAGAAGGAGATCCATTCATGAAATGGAACGTAAAGAGGAGGTGTTGGGCCCCCTTTCAGCAAGAGCAGAGATCCTCTCAAAATCCGTTAAATGAAACCCCCGTGAATCGGAGTAAGAAAAAATATTGGAAACTTTCTCAGAAGAAAAATAATTTACCAAATAGAGCGTACATCAGGCAGAACAAGGCAATGAGTCAAAAATTCTTTCGATTGAGGAAAGCCTCTGGAAGGGGGAGGGAGTATGATGATCCTTAGGAGGGTTTTTCGTTCTCAATAGCTCCCTCTTTACTACAAACAGATAAGAAAGCATAGCGAAAGAAAGGTTCTCTATCTTTAAGAAAAACGCCGCAGACGTATAGGCTTGAAGGGGCACCTTTTCTGATATCATAATAAAATTGAGAATTGAGAGAAGAAGGAAATGGATCGGATTTTCGAAACGCTCGTTGGTTTTTTTGTTTTGGGGACGGCAGGAGCTTTTTTCCTCTTCGCGTATACCCATACGGCAGGAGAAGGTGCTGCAGGCTATACCCTTTCGGCCTCTTTTGACGCTATTGATGGCATCGGCGTCGGTTCTGATGTGAAAATCGGCGGAGTCAAGGTGGGAAGCGTAAGAAAAATTTCCCTTCTCCCGGAAAGCTACCTCGTTTCCGTTGTGATGCAATTGACCCCTTCCATTAAAGTTCCACGCGACACGACGGCAGCGATTGTGAGTGAGGGCCTCATCGGAGGAAAGTTCGTCTCTCTCGTGCCAGGAGGTGACGATGTTTTTCTCAAGGAAGGAGAGACGCTTATCCATACCCAAGGTTCTGTCAGCCTTGAGGGTCTGATCGGGAAAATGATGTTTTCCTCCGGAACGAAGTGAGACGTCTTGTCACGATAGGTCTTTTCTGTGCGTTGGGAGTCTCTGCCCTTGCGCAGGAATCAGAAGAAGACACTAGTTCTTCACCGTTGGAAGGAGCACT
>JAIRMZ010000040.1 GCA_031258355.1 Holosporales bacterium | reverse complement strand
AATGAGAAAAGAAAGCGATCAGACAACATTTCTTCCGAAAAGAAAAGATCGAAGAATGGTAATTGTAGGATGCTGCTTTTCTGTAAATACGATAAACGTCGTCTTTGAAATGATGAGACCATTTCCTTCTTTCCTCCGGATCTTTTCATAAATCTCTCATAAGATAAGTTTGACATCTCTCCCTCCTCTATCCTTTTAACTTATTAATGTTTTAACACTTTGATCTTTTTATCCCTTTAACCTACTCAACGCTTTAATACTTTAGTCTCTTCGTAACGAAGATCTTTGGAATGCGAAAGGGCCATTCTTCTTTCTCCCCCCCCCCCTCCTGCGGCAAGAGGGGTTCTGGACCCATGGGAGGAGGGAAGACCTTCTTTCTGGTGGTGTCCATAAAAGAAAGGGGATACTCTGCTAAATTACTTTTCGAGAGGGTCCTTCTCTGTCCTTAATCCTTGTTTGAAATGAGAAAAAGAGCCCTTCGTCAAGAGAACAAGATCTCTTCCTCATCTATCGTTTGTTATGTCAATCGGTGCTAAAGCCTGTATTGTCTGCTTACATTCTGGAAAATACGATAAAGTACCGTAACGGAAACATATACTCTCACTTTCGTTTCTATTCAAACGATAAGGGAAGTTGTCTTTGATTAAAAAATCTATGCAAAAGACACTAATCTTTCTCCTCTTTGGAATCTCTATTTAAAGATAAAAAATCTTCTTTCATTTCCTATCTCTCTCACAAAAGAACTTCCTCCTTCGCAGAAGTTATGACGAGTATGCAGGTCTTTCTTAATAGGAAAGAAGTCCTCTTCTCTGAAAGCAAAAGAAAACCTTCTCTTCCTCAAGAGACTAGGGCAGAGATAGGCATTCTCCTTAGTCTCATCCTATCCGATGATTGTAAAAGGAAGATCCGTACCATTTGGGGAGGTGTCAATTTTTGTTTCGTCTTTCGACAATGTAGTGTTTCTTTATTATCAATAATTCTCTATATATTTTTAACAAAGATAATTCTTTAAAAAAAAGGAAATAAAAATTTAAAAACATATCATTTAAATTAAAGTTGTGTTTTTTGAAAAATTTGATTAAATATAATATTCTTTATAAAGTAGATTAATTTGAAATTTTTGCCATTAAATCTATCTTATTCTTTTTTAGAGAATAATTTTTCCAAAAACAATTTTATTCCTTGAAAGAAAAAGTGGAAGCTCTTTAAAAGGCCTGCTTCTTAAAAAATATTGCTACTCTTAGTATTCATACCTCTGCAGGGTATACTTTTCAAAATGGAGAAATCTCAGGCTAATGTGAAATTTTCACACAGCGCAACAACCTTTTAAAGCCTCGTCATCTATTCAAGCGCTGAGTTCGCTGTCTCTTTTTTAGCATTTCCGAAAGATTTCAGCAGATCCCAAAAATGTAAACGTACTTGTGCATTTCGAATGCGGTAGTAAACCTGTAAAAGGTCAGAAACTTCGCGCTGATCGATGAAAACAGGCACGTAGAGCTCTTTTTACTCACCAAGAAGAGGAAGCCGTGGTTTTTCCTCCTCGCTCAATCCTTCAAAAAAAATAGAGAATATTAATTTCCACATACAGCGCAACAACCTTTTAAAGCCTCGTCATCTATTCAAGAACTGAGTTCGCTGTTTCTTTTTTAGCACTTCCGAAAGATTTCAGCAGATCCAAAAAATGTAAACGTACTTGCGCATTTCGAATGCGGTAGTAAGCTTGCAAAAGGTCAGAAACCTCGCGCTGATCGATGAAAACAGGCACGTAGAGCTCTTTTTGCTCACCAAGAAGAGGAGTATAGGGAAGCCGCGATTTTTCCTCCTCGTTCAATCCTTCAAAAAAGTAGGAAATATCGACCTCCAGCACACGGCTGATTTCGAGGAGGCGACTCGCACTGATACGATTAACTCCTTTCTCATATTTTTGCACTTGTTGAAAAGTCAACCCCACCGCCGATCCCAATTGTTCCTGGCTCAAACGCAAAGCAGAACGCCGTGTCCGGACTTTCATCCCTACATATCGATCCACTGCCCCTGGTTGTGCTGTCTGTCGACTATTTTTCCTCTTCGGCTTCGTCGGTTTCTGGTCTGTCACGCCTCCTCCCCCTCCCTTTCTCACAAGAAAACAGTGTTTTACTTTCGCAAGATCAATGAAGATTAAATACTAAATAAGTATTCGTTCTATTACAACCACAACAAATAATATTAGAGAGCTTAATAATATTTCATATTTATTATTCACGCAGAAAGAAGTAATGTTTTTATTGCCAAGAATATGGTTAATTGCTTTGCTGAAGGCTTTAAAATTTGACACAAGAGAAAATCTTCTAAAGAACCTTGCTCTTGCACAGAAACGGAATCAAAGGCATGATTAGAGGGTACGGAAAGGAATCCTCAACCTAGAGAGAAGAAACTATGTGCGGAATCGTAGGGATTGCCGGAGAAGAGAACGTTTGTTTTGATTTATTGACTGGATTAAAGCACCTGGAGTACCGAGGCTATGATTCTTCTGGCATCGCAACCCTTTCAGAAGGCACTTTTTTTCGGCAACGTGCACAAGGAAAACTTGCCAACTTAGAGAAAAAACTACAGAAAAAACCTCTTCCGGGCACGATAGGAATTGGACATACACGCTGGGCGACTCATGGGGCTCCCACGGAACGAAACGCGCATCCTCACCAAGGCAAACATGTCACTTTTGTTCATAATGGCATTATCGAAAATTATACTTCTTTGCGGTTGCAATTTTCTTCCACACCTTTTGAAAGCGAAACGGATTCTGAAGTAATCGCGCATATGCTGGACGCCTCTATAGAACAAGGTCTTTCTCCTGCGGAAGCGATGGTTCAGTTGCTCAAAGATTTGAGGGGGTCTTATGCCTTAGCGATTTTGTTTGACTCTTTGCCCAATACCTTGATCGGAGCCCGTTTTGGCAGCCCTCTCGCCATAGGATACGGACGTGAACACCGCCTCTTTCTCACGTCGGATACCGTCGCGTTTGCCGATGCCTGCGTGGAAGCCGCTTACCTTGAGGAAGGTGATTGGGTTGAGCTGAGAGAAGGACAGGCAACGATTCATCCCCATAAAGGAACAGGGACCATCACAAGGCCCCGCATCGCCATTGGCTATAGCGCAGAAACCCTCACAAAAGAACCTTATCGGCATTTCATGATGAAAGAGATTCAGGAGCAGCCTTGCGTCCTGCGTCGTGT
This sequence comes from Holosporales bacterium, assembly GCA_031258355.1. Classification (GTDB taxonomy): domain Bacteria; phylum Pseudomonadota; class Alphaproteobacteria; order UBA3830; family JAIRMZ01; genus JAIRMZ01. The sequence continues at coordinate 2,058 of JAIRMZ010000040.1, read as the reverse complement.
GATTACCGCCTACCAAACACCACGTCCCAAGAAAGCCCTCCCCTGGGAAAAGATAACGCACCTCTCCATTGTCGCCTGTGGAACATCGTTTTATGCCGGATATGTTGCGCGATATTGGTTCGAACAGATCGCACGCCTCCCTGTGCGTGTGGAGATTGCCTCAGAATTTCGTTACAGCGATCCTGTTTTCCTGCCTGACGCGGGCGCTCTCTTCATTTCACAGTCTGGGGAGACGGCAGACACTTTGGCAGCCCTCCATTTTACCAAAGAACACGGCGTACCCTGTGCAGGGGTTGTGAATGTGTCGGAAAGTACCATGGCGAGGACGGTCGATAGGCTTCTTCCGACCTATTCAGGAATCGAGGTGGGGGTTGCCTCAACAAAGGCCTTTACGGCGCAGTTAGCTGTCCTGTGGCATCTTGTGATGGAGGCCGCTGCTTGTCGTGGTGCTCTTTCCTCAGAAGCAAACGCTTCTCTTCAAGAAGCCTGGCAGGATCTTCCGGCGGCGGTAGAAACGGCTCTTTCCTTGGATGCGTCTTTGCAGGAGTTGGCTCCGCGGTTCGCACGTACAAAAGCAGCACTTTATCTCGGACGGGGGCCCCTTTACCCTATTGCCTTAGAAGGAGCACTGAAACTTAAAGAAATTTCCTATATTCATGCGGAGGGATACGCCGCAGGAGAGCTCAAACATGGGCCTATTGCTCTAATTGACGATAAGATTTTAGTGATTGTGCTGGCCCCTCACAATGCTTTATTCGAAAAAGTAGTTTCCAATACACAGGAAGTTTTGGCCCGAAAGGGGCGTGTCCTTTTCTTTACGGACGCAGAAGGCGCCGCTTCTCTAGGAGCGCTCACTGAACGCCTACGTGTCTTTCAACTTCCTTCCGTTGCGCCTTGTTTAATGCCGCTTGTCTATACCATCCCCATGCAGCTGCTAGCTTATCGCATCGCCGCTTTTAAAGGAACGGACATCGATCAACCACGGAACCTCGCAAAGTCTGTAACTGTAGAGTAGTAACGTGGCAATTCTTATTTGTTGAAATGGGAAGTCCCGTCGCCGCTTTCAAGAGAATAGACATCGACTAACCAAAAAATCTTGCAGAATTTGCAATTGTAGGACATAAGGTCCTTATTCCATTTTGCCCTCAGATGGCTCAGGCTTCTGTCGGGTCTTTGCAAAATTCCTTCCCGGTCAAGATACCGCTAACCGCGCTTCTTGGTCTGCATGAATCAAGGCCTGGATAAGCTCGCCCAGAGCCGGTCCTTCCAGGACCTTATCCAACTTATATAAGGTCAAGTTAATACGGTGATCAGTGATCCGCCCTTGGGGAAAGTTATAGGTACGCACGCGTTCAGAGCGATCTCCCGTTCCGACTTGATTCTTGCGATCCGCGGCCCGGGCCGCGTCCTTGCGGGCTTGTTCTTGCTCAAACAGGCGTGCACGCAAAATTTTGAGAGCCCGCATCTTGTTCATGTGCTGGGAACGTTCGTCTTGCTGATACACAGCAAGACCCGTTGGCAGATGGGTAATCCGCACCGCACTCTCTGTCTTATTCACATGCTGCCCACCGGCTCCCGAAGCGCGCATAACATCAATCTTTAATTCCCGTTCATCAAGAACAATGTCCACCTCCTCCGGTTCCGGTAACACTGCTACCGTTGCTGTCGATGTGTGGATACGCCCACTCGCCTCGGTCTCTGGCACACGCTGAACCCGATGTACACCACGTTCGAACTTCATCTGTGCAAAGACCCCAGATCCCTTGAGGCTCACAACCCCCTCCTTAAGTCCTCCAAGATCGCTTTCGTGTAAAGAAAGAATCTCAACTTGCCATTTTTGTGTTTCCGCGTAGCGCTGATACATTCGGAGAAGGTCCGCAGCAAAGAGTCCAGCCTCGTCTCCCCCAGCTCCTGCCCGGATCTCAATCAGAACGTTCCTTTCGTCAAAGACCTCTTTGGGAAGCAATAAAATCTTCAATTGCCGCTCTAAAGCTGGAAGCGTTTCTTTCAACCGCTGCCGCTCTTCTTGGGCTAACGCTAAAAAATCCGAATCTGCCT
>JAIRMZ010000022.1 GCA_031258355.1 Holosporales bacterium | reverse complement strand
CTTTACCGCTTTATTGTCACAGGAAAAGTGAAACAGGGAGCCAAAGAAGTTCCGCAAGAATTCAAGACACAGGTACGCGCCAAGGTGACGAGCATTACAAGTGATCATGGACGGATGTTGGCTCTCCTTGGGAGCGGTGTTCCGGTTCCCTTCCATAGTATTGAGTCTCTTACGGATACTCTGCCCAGAAGGTCGCTCCCACGTCCTCAACAGACAAGGCAGATAGATACTGAGCATGCTACTCCCCCTGTTGAAGAAACACCTCCTGCCGAGGAAACACCCCCTGTTGCGGAAGGCGAAGAGCTGCCTTTAGCGGACGCTCTTATAGATCTCTTTGGTTAACCCTCCTTGTTCATAAGGAGGTATCCTTGTAAAATACCCTTATTTGCGAGAGGGAGCGGGTTGTGAGAAAGGGGATCGCAGGATGGGCTTGTGTGCTGATGTTTTTGGCAGGGTGCGCACGTCAAATTAGTTCAAATGCTTATAGCGAGAGACAGGTAGGGGAGGCTTCCTTTTCTTATCAAGGTACGGTTCTTAGTGTGCGAAAAGTGGCTGTCGGAAGTGAAAAGCTTGAGGATAACGTTGCTGGAGGTGCTTTAGGGGCGATTGGCGGTGGTGTTTTGGGCTCCACATGCGGTAAAGGGGATGGAAAGACAGCAATGACGGCATTAGGAGCGATCGGAGGCGCCGTTTGAGGTGCGATGGCTGAAAGAGCCTTGAAAGAGCAGGAGGCACTGGAATATGTCGTGAAACTTACAAATGGTCAGATCGTTACGGTTGTTCAAGGGCTGGATGATGTTCTTCCTGCGGGAACGGCGGTCTTTGTTATGATGGGGCGAGGCGGACGTTCTCGTGTTGTGCGGGATACTTCGGGAGTACAAAGCGTGCAAGCCCCTATTCCTACCCCTCGGACAGTCACGGTCCGACGCCAATAAGAGCGTTTGGGTTGATAAGTTCTCATGGTTGTATGGATTACGGGATTTTCCGGAGCGGGGAAAACGACGTTAGCGCAGGCTGTTCAGAGATCTCTCAAAGAGAAAAAGGGGGATGTATCCATCCTTCTGGATGGGGATGCAATGCGTCGGATTTTGAAGACGGAATGGGAACTTTCTTACGAAGGGAGAAAGAGGCTTGCGTATATCTATGCGCGGTTGGCGCAGGCCTTGTCGGAACAAGGATTTCTCGTCCTAGTAGCCACGATCTCCATGTTTGAGGAGGTCCGAGCGTGGAGCCGTCAGCACAACGCACACTACTTAGAAGTTTATCTCCGTATCGGTGAAGCGGAACGCCGGCGGCGTGATCCCAAGGGGTTATATAAGCAGAATCAATCGATGGTGGATGCCTCTTACGAGGAGCCTCAACATCCGGATCTATGTTTCGATATTTCTACCCCTTTGGAAGAGCAGGTTCTTTCTGTCGTGCAGCGTTGTCAGGAATCTTTTTGTCCTTAGTCCCCTCTCTCCAGCGAGAAGAACTTTATGCCGTCATGGAGAGGACGGATGTTGCGGTTATGCGGGCGTATGGACGATCCGGGTCGAATTTTATCCATGGCCTTTTTGATCAGCATGAAGAGGTTGCGCTACTTCCTCTTTACGTCAATGTTTACGATTTTTATACAAGCGAATATACTTCCCTGACACCAGAGACATATTTAAATATTTTTGAAAGAAACAATCCTTCTTTATTTGATCTTTCACAAGGAAATTTTAGTAGTGGTTTCGCAGAGGATGCCGAGATCAAGAATGTCTCACGCATAGATTTCTGCGACATTTTTTTTTCTTTGTGCCAGATCTATGGAGATTGCGGACGCAAAGAGTACTTTCTTCTTTTGCATATCGCTTTTTTTCTTCTGCGAGGACGTTCTTTGGAGAAATTACGCCTAATTTTTGTCAACTTGCACATGTTTGTTACGTTGGTCTATAAGACAAAAGAACAGCAACGGGGAACGCTTTCAGATCAAGAATTAACGAAGTTTTTCCAAGATTTTCCAAAAGCGAAGTTCGTTGCGACGATGCGAGATCCCCTTTGTTATGCCGAAACGACTTTCGGTTTTCTTTCTGAGGGAGAAAAGCCAGGAAAGTCCTTGAGAAGTTACATTTTTTCAAGTGTGTGGGTCTGGTCCCTTTTCTATGATATCTGGGATCCTCATCGCCCCATCTTTCTTCTCAAATTACCGGATTTGCACCGACATTTTGATCAAGTTATGCAAACCTTATGTGCCTTTTTGGATGTGCGTTACGATCCCTCTTTTCAAGAGGGGACGATTTTTGACAACGCCACTGTTAATTCTTCTAAAAAGCAGGGACAAGTTGCGAACACCGCCAATCCACATTTTGTTGATTGGAAAGGCGGTATTCTTTCAGAATATCAGATATCCATTCTTCGATTTTTTTTCCGAGAGATTCTCGAGAGATTTTTTCCAGAGAACGCCACGAGGCTTCATTGCGTAGATTATCTCCGTGTAGGAAGATTCTGGCTTTCGGCCTTTCTTTTTCCTTTTGAGACCGATTCTCTTCGGGATTTTTATTACGATACTTTCCAGAAGATAAAGAGGTTTCCGAAAAGCTATTGCAAGATAAGAAAAATCCGTTTTTTGGACATGAGTCGCACGAAAACCTACTTATCCTAGGTGGTCTATCGCTCTCATTAGACTCCTTTTTTAGAGATCAGAGCGATGAGGGAGCCGCCTATAGGGAAGCGTACGGTGGGGAGGAGGAATTTCTCCAGAAGAAGCATGCTGTAGGCTAGCTGATTGAGGGGAAAGCAAGGGAGGGCAAATTCTTCTTCAGGAGAGAAATTCTTCGCGTGTTTCTCGGATAGGCGTCGTAAGACCATGGCGGGAAACAAGAAGAAATTCCAGTAACTTATGAAGTGAAGGGAGAGCCCTGCACGTTGGATCACCTGCTGTAAACTCGATCGAGTATAACGTCGAAAATGCTGCTGGTTTTTATCAAAGACGCCATAGAGAAATGGGCAAGCGGGAACGGTGAGGAGAATCTTTCCTTGCGCGGTGAGAAGGGGGCTCAGGACTTGGAGGCTTTTCTCATCTTCTTCGATATGTTCTAGAACATCAAATAGCGTAATGAGGTCATAGCGCTTACAACAAATGGCCTCCGGCAAAGTATCCGGAAGACCTCCTTTGAAAACAGGGATACCTGGGTTCTTCTGAGAAAAATACGCTAAAGCTGTGGCAAAAGGCTCGACGTTATCAACAGAGCCAAATGAGGAAAGGAAAGCGTAATTTCCTCCTG
>JAIRMZ010000062.1 GCA_031258355.1 Holosporales bacterium | reverse complement strand
CTACGCCAATCCAGCATCTTACTCAGGGCTACGGCGGTACTGCGCAAAAACGGCGTCCTATACCACAACGTCCGAATCAGCTCCCTCCCCCGCCCTCGGTAAGCGTATTTCTCAACCTCGGTCATGAAGCTTTTGCTCTTCCCTTTAGAAACGCCTTGTATCCTGCCGTTTTAGGGACCGTTTTTCAAGGAAGGTCTGTTGCAAGAGAAAAGGGGCTCTTGTACATAAAGAGGACGGGTGCGGGTGTAGCTCAATGGTAGAGCAGAAGCTTCCCAAGCTTAAGACGAGGGTTCGATTCCCTTCACCCGCTCCACTCAATCAAAAGGATCTGTAATGTCAGAATCGAGGAGGGAGCTGCGCAAGGACCTCATCATCCTGATTATCCTGCTCTCCTGCTTTTTTGGATATGGGATCGGGAATAGACCCTTCTCAACACCAGACGAAGGGCGGTACGTTGAAATCCCTCGTGAGATGACCGTAACAGGAGACTGGATCACTCCACGCCTCAACGGCTTAAAGTACTTTGAAAAGCCCGTCCTTTTCTATTGGCTTCAAGCCCTGACGATCAAGGTCTTTGGCCTCCATTTCTGGTCCATGCGTCTTTGGGTAGCTTTCTTTGCTATTTTGGGAGGTCTACTCGTTTACGGCGCAGGCCGAACTTTTTTCTCTCGACAAACAGGATTCTATGCAGCTGGTATCCTGGCGACAACACTTCTTTACTATATCCATAGTCGTTACATCCTTTTGGATCTCGTTGTCGCAATTTTTATCTCCGGAACCCTTGTCCTTGCTTATGGAGCGCTCCAATTCCCCGCAAGAAAGAACCCTCTCCTTCTTGGAGCTTATGCTTGTGCGGCTTTGGCCTGTTTGACAAAGGGACTCATCGGAATCGTCCTTCCTGGGTTAATCTTTGTCGTGTGGGGTCTCGTGACAGGAAACTTCCTACGGATCTTTTCCCTTTTCTCCTGGCGAGGCACCACGCTGTTCTTTCTGATTGCCGCTCCTTGGCACATTTTGGTCTGCTGGAAAAATCCGGATTTTGCTTATTTCTACTTCATTAGGGAGCATTTTCTTCGTTACACCACCACAATGCATAACCATTCTTTCCCCTTTTACTTTTTTTTCGGCATCATCATTTTGGGATGGATCCCCTGGGTAAGTCTGCTAGGCACCCTAACGATAGATACCTGGAGGCGCTTACGTGCAGGGCGCTCTCTCTCCGCAGAAGAGAGCGCCGCGCAATTTTTTTTCTGGTGGGCAGCCGTCGTTTTAGCTTTTTTCTCTTTTTCCAGCTCTAAATTGATTCCTTATATCCTCCCGTTATTCCCTCCTCTTGCCCTTCTGAGCGCGCACACTCTTCTCCTTCGAGAAGAACAAGGACGAAAACAGACGCTCCGATGCTACGGTATTGTCGATCTCCTCATTATAGGGGGGGTCATAGGTTATGGTTTTTACCGATTACCCTCTTTGATCTCCTTTGACTTGATTCCAGTAGGAATTTTAGGGGGAACGATAGGGTTTGCGCTTCTCACTGCTGCTTGCCCCTTGTTTTACCCGGGCCCTCGCGGAGGATTCGTAAAAATAGCTGCCGCCACACAGATGCTTTTGATGATTAATCAATTAGCGCCTTCTATACAAGAATGCATTAACCCTTCCATCAAACCTCTCGCAGAGATTGTCGCCTTGAATGCCAGGCCAGAAGACCGTATCTTCTGCCTTGATATGTACTTCCAGGACCTTCCCGTTTATCTTAAGCGTCTCGTCGATATTGCGGGATGGACGGACGAGTTGACTTTTGGGATGGAGGCAGAGAATGTTGCACATCGTATGATGCCTTCGGAAGGACTCTGGCCTATCCTTGCAGGGCCACAGCGCGTTTTTGTCTTCGCAAAAAAAAGCAACTATCGGTGGCATTGGCAGAATCTCCACTTTCCGCATAGGATTCTGGCAGAGACAAGTAGAGATATTCTTTTTACAAATAAATAATGAACAAACTTACATATTCTTTGACCTTCTTAACCGTGCTCTTTTATACAATAGGGCAGTCGACGCTCAAGAAAGGTGTTGATCAAGCGGCGCTCTGTTGTCAAAAAGATTCTCTTTTGGATTATGTCTGGAACGTCTTGACGAATCCTTTCGTTCTTTGTGGCCTTCCCATCTGCTGGACGGGTACGATGATCTACCTGTATATCCTAGGCCGTACGGATCTTTCTGTCGTTAATACCGTGATTATTGGAGGCAATTGTCTTGCTACGGCCTTCATGGGGCATTTTCTCTTTGGCGAGGTCCTCTCCCCTTTGCGTTTTTTGGGCATGGGCTTGATTATTATCGGCGTCATTTTTGTTTCGCGAGCTTAGGGAACAAAAAGGCGCGCCTTTCCTTAAGAAGAAGGATTCAGTACATTTTAAGGAGCGGTATATTTAGGAAAAGCGAGAAGAGATGTCCGATCCTGTAGAAACGCCGGCCTATGATGCCCGTTCCATCAAAGTCCTCAGAGGACTAGATGCCGTACGCAAGCGCCCCGGCATGTACATCGGGGATACTGATGACGGGACAGGACTTCATCACATGATCTTTGAAGTAGTGGATAATGCAATTGATGAGGCGCTGGCAGGCTATTGCACTATCACGGAAGTCACCTTGCACCAAGACGGATCTGTTTCCGTACGTGATAATGGCCGCGGGATCCCTACAGAAATGCACGAAGAGGAGCAGGTCTCCGCAGCTGAGGTCATTATGACGCGCCTGCACGCTGGAGGGAAATTTGATCAAAATGCTTACAAAGTCTCAGGAGGCCTGCATGGCGTAGGAGTCTCCGTTGTCAATGCTCTTTCGTATCGCCTAGATTTGACAATCTGGCGCGATGGACGAGAGCACTTCATCAGCTTTCGTAACGGAGAGGCCGTAGCTCCTCTGGAAGAACGGGGACTGAATCAAGAGACAGGAACCTGTGTCCGTTTTTGGCCTTCGAAAGAAACCTTCTCGGCAACAGAATTTTCCTTCGCGACGGTGGAGCATCGCCTAAGGGAATTGGCTTTCCTAAACTCTGGCGTCCGTCTTATTTTGAAAGATACACGCGGAGCCGCAGAACCCGTCAGTGCAGAGTTTTACCACGAAGGGGGTGTTAGGGCTTTTGTCACGTATCTCGATCGTGCCAAGACTTCTCTGCAAGAGACGCCTTTATATATCAAAGGAGAGCAGGAAGGGATTCAAGTCGAGGCGGCCCTTGAGTGGACGGACAGCTACCATGAGACCATGGTGTGTTACACGAACACCATTCCACAACGCGATGGAGGAACGCATTTACTCGGTTTTCGCAATGCTTTGACGAGGACGATCAATGCTTATTTAGCAGCGGGAAATTTTACCAAAAAAGAAAAAGTGAATCCAACAGGGGATGATGCCAGGGAGGGCTTAACTTGCGTGTTATCCGTCAAGGTGCCGGATCCGAAGTTTTCTTCCCAAACAAAAGATAAGCTTGTGTCTTCCGAGGTGCGCCCTGTTGTCGAGTCCTTGATTGGAGAAAAATTGGCACAGTGGTTGGAAGAACATCCGGCTGATGCCAAAAAAGTTGTGCAAAAGATTATCGAAGCGGCGGCAGCGCGGGAAGCAGCGCGGAGGGCGCGGGAATTGACGCGCAAAAAAGGCGTACTCGAGATGACGACTCTCTCTGGGAAGCTTGCGGATTGTCAAGCCCGAGATCCGGCGCAGAGCGAGTTATTCCTTGTCGAAGGAGATAGTGCAGGAGGGTCCGCAAAACAAGGACGAGATCGTCGCTTCCAGGCGATTCTGGCTCTTCGCGGGAAAATTCTAAACGTGGAGCGTGCGCGCTTCGATAAGATGCTGGCTTACGCTGAGATCGGGACGTTGATCTCTGCTCTCGGGACAGGTATTGGGCCTGAGGATTTTTCTGCGGAAAAAGCACGCTACCACAAGATCATCATTATGACAGATGCGGATGTAGATGGGAGTCATATCCGGACTCTTTTGCTGACGTTCTTTTTCCGCCAAATGAAACCTCTGATCGATTTGGGGTACATCTACATTGCACAGCCCCCTCTTTACAAAGTGAAAAAAGGGGGGCAACAGGTTTACCTGAAAGATGAGCGGGCGTTAAGTACTTATCTCGTTTCCTCCAACATTGATCAGGCGCGCCTCGAAGGGAAAGGGGGCAGCCTCTCGGGAAAACTGCTGGAGAATTTTCTGTTCTTAGCGGAGCGCTTCCGGTCTCATTTGGATCTCCTCGATCTCAAGATTGGAAGACGTGGGATTCTGGAGAGGCTCGCGCTTTCAGGATTCTTTCAGGAAGGAGCGATCAGGGATCATGAGGCGCTTATCGCATGCTTAACACGAACGGAGGGAGGGTCCTGGTCTTTTGAAGAAGAGGGGTCAGATTTTGTTTTTTCCCGGACTGATCGAGGAGTGACCGAGACCGTTCGTGTTCCTCACCTTTTGGTCCAGAGTCCGGAAGCGCAGACAGTCAGCACCTATGCCCAAGAGTTGCAGGCCCTGATGGGGGGAGAGACGGTAACGTTGCATCTGAGGGATGTCCCTTTTTCTGTTTCCTCTCCTCTAAGCGTTGCAGACTGTTTCTTAGCGCAGGCGCGTAAGGGAATGACGATTCAGCGCTATAAAGGCTTGGGAGAAATGAATCCGGATCAATTGTGGGAGACGACACTAGACCCGGCCGTTCGCTCCCTCTTGCAAGTGCATTACGCTAGCGTAGAAGAGGCCGGTGATATTTTCTCGATGCTAATGGGGGATGTGGTCGAACCGCGACGTGATTTTATCCAGGAAAACGCTCTCAAAGTGGCCAACTTGGACGCTTGAGAGGG
>JAIRMZ010000036.1 GCA_031258355.1 Holosporales bacterium | reverse complement strand
ATCCGTCGGTATCCGCATTAGCAATATTGTTTGAAATGCTTCCCATTTTTCTCGCCTGGGCACGAAAACCTGTCACGGCTACATCCAAAGTTCCAAATAAGGACATTTTAGCTCTCCACTGTTTGTTGCTATGTGGGGAGATTAACATGGCAATTATTGACAAATTCTTTACAACCTCAGAAAAATTTGAAGCAATATTATTCTAAGCAGTAACAGCCTTTAGGAGGAAAAGGGATTGAAACAGAGAGGCATCTCTTGGAAAATCATTCTAAGGAAATGGAATATCGTGATGAAGCGATTCTTCTCTCCAAGGCCCTTTTTGGAGAACAGCGCTGTCATGGTGTGTTTTTAACACGCCAGCAAGGGCGATGGCGTGTCAGTCTTCCCAAAAAATCTTCTTTAATTCTGCAGCCAGGAGATATCGGTTCGCTACGTTGGTATGCCTCCTCAACAGAGCGCCTCGCTTTTGGCCATTACGAAAGGATCTCTTCTCCTTTTAGCGCTCTGCTAACACAACCCCTGGCGCTTCTTGCACTGAAAAGTGCTTGTACCCTCTGCCTCAGAACGCTTGTCGATCAGGCTCCGGCTGAGCCTATGTTCCTGATTTTGCGGCAATTCTTGGGGTGTTTTTCGGTCTTCTCTCCGGTTTATTACCTCCTCTTCGAGAAAGAGGCCTTGGCAGCACTTGGTTTCGGGTTAAACCTTACCCACTGCGCCGTAACAGGAGAGGCGTCGGGGCTGGCCTTTGTCTCTCCACGAACGGGTTGCGCCGTTTCGGAGGCGGGAGCTGGGACTTACCGTGATAAACTGCTTCCTCTTCCGCCTTTCCTCGTTTCTTTCCCGAAAGAGACCGCCCAGATTTCTTTAAGGGATCTTCAGCAAGGGTTTTTGCTGACGGAATATTTCCTTGCACGAGCCTTACAAGCTCTGCGGCCAACCCTTTCCTTGCCTTTAGAGCGACGTCTTTTGCAAGAAGCGGCTTTCTCAGGTCTTTCTTAAAACGCCTAGGATGCGAGTCAACGTTTCTTTCTGTTGAGCACGGGGGATCACGAGATCAATCATACCATGGGAGAACAAGTATTCCGATCGTTGGAAACCTTCCGGAAGCTGATGCCGCAGTGTCTCTTGGATAACGCGTGCTCCTGCAAAACCAATAGTCGCCCCTGGTTCAGCTATATGGATATCACCCAACATGGCGAAGGATGCGAGGACGCCTCCCGTTGTTGGGTTAGTGAGCAAAACAAGATAGGGAAGACGTGCGCGTTTTAAGCGGCCAACAGCAACGACTGTTTTGGGCATTTGCATGAGAGAAAAGATCCCTTCCTGCATGCGTGCCCCTCCTGAGGCCGGAATTGCCAAGAAAGAAGCCTTCTCCTGAAGGGCGATGTCTACTGCCTGCACGAAGCCCGCTCCGACAGCGGTTCCCATTGATCCTCCCATGAAATCGAAGTTAAAAAGGGTCGCGACCAGGTTATGGCCGCCGATCGTTCCCCGAACGATAATCAAAGCATCTTGCTGCCCTGTTGCGCTTCTTGCGGCCTTTAAGCGATCTGTGTACTTCTTGGTATCTTTAAATTTCAAGGGATCTTGGCGGACCTCCGGAAGTGCGATGAATTGAAAACTGTCCGGATCAAAGAGGAGTGCGAGACGTTGATCTGTACTCAGCCTGAGATGATATCCGCAGGTAGAACAAACCTCGAAAGAGGCTTCCAGATCTTTGTGAAAGAGCATTTGCTCGCAGCTGGGACATTTCTTCCATAAGTTCTCTGGAATATCTGACTTTCCCACAAGAGACCGAATCTTTGGTCGTACAAAATTTGTTAGCCAATTCACAGAAAGCCTCCCGCAGAAACATTAACAGGAAGTCAACGTTCTTTATTCAGGATGATTTACCCACTCTTTAAGACGTTTTCCAGGGCGGAAAGCAAGAGCTCTTTTGGCGCCCACAGAAACACGCTCTCCTGTCTTGGGGTTGCGCGCCATACGGGGAGAACGCTTGCGTATGAAAAAAGCCCCGAACCCACGTACTTCCACCCGTCGCCCTTCGACAAGTTCATCGGCAATTAGAGAAAACATGCGCATGACCAAAGCGTTGACAACCCCTTTTGGAAGGCCGGGATACATCCGTGTAAGGTTGGCAATAAGCTCGGCACGTGTCACAATAAATCCTCCCTTTTTCGCTCATTCCTTCTTAAATTATATGATTTCTGTCTCTATGCCAAGCGCTTTCCTTTCCCAAGAAAAAGAATAGATTCTCTTCGATCTAGACTTTTCGTGCGATTCTCTTTAGGATCTTTTCGTGATGAGAGAGAACGAACGATGGCGGTAAAAATTCGTCTGGCGCGCGCAGGAGCGAAAAAGAAGCCATTCTATAGGGTCGTAGTTGCGGATGAACGTAGTCCACGAGATGGGCGATTCATCGAAAAGGTTGGAACCTACGATCCTTTTTTGCCCCATGAGAATCCGCAGCGTGTGCGCCTCAGGGAGGAGCGTGTTAAATATTGGCTAAGCGTCGGCGCTCTTCCTACGGACCGTGTGGCTCTTTTCTTGGGGCGGGCAGGGCTTTTGCCTATGCCGGTACGACGTGAGACACCAAAGAAGTCTGCTCCAAAGAAAAAAGCACAAGAGCGCGCACAGCAAGCTGCGGAGTCTGAGTCTTCCCCGACTTAGCGTCCTCAGGACATGAAAGAACGGCCTTCCCAAAAGTCTGATGAGGGGGGAGAAGGTTTTGTTGTTGCACAAGAGATGCTTCCTTGCCTATCCCTCGGGGCGGCTTATGGGACAAAGGGCGGAATCTGGGGCAGGATCCTCCTCTCAACGCCGACTTACCTTAAAAAGGGCCAGAAATTATGGGATGAGGCTGGGTCTATTTTTCAGATCCTGCGTTTTGTTTTTAAGACCAAAGGGCGCCTTATTCTTTTCCTTGACGGGGTTGTCGATCGCTCTCAAGCAGAAGCTTTCAGGGCCAAGACGCTGTTCCTGCCCAAATCCGCGCTTCCGGCTTTGGCACCAGAGGAATTCTATACCTATGCCTTAATTGGCTGTACGGTGGTCCTGGCCTCTGGCGCAACGATTGGTCATATTTCCGATACAGCGAATTTTGGGGCAGGCGATCTTCTCGAAGTGGCCACGGAGGCCTTGCCGGAAATCCGCTTTTGGCTTCCTTTTCGAGAGGCATTCGTCCAAAAGGTCGATCTTAAGGCACGTCAGATCTCTATCAGCGAGGAGAGCTTGGCTTTCTTCGGACCAGAAGTTTTTTCATGCACATTACCGTCTTAACGCTTTTCCCTGAAATCTTTCCAGGACCGTTGGGAGTTTCTCTTATAGGGAAAGCGCTAAGAAAAGGTCTTTTTACCTTGCAAGTAGTAGATATCAAGGCTTTTGCCCGTCAAGGTCGGGTTGATTCCCCTCCCTGCGGAGGGGGTTGCGGGATGATTTTGGCCCCAGATGTTTTGGAGGCCGCCCTCGCCTCGTTCTCAGTGCCTTCTGGCACTTTGTTTCTTTACCCTTCTCCGCGTGGCAGGCCGTTCTCTCAAGAAATGGGGCAAGAGTTTTCTGCGCAGCACGATATTGTCTTTCTTTGTGGGCGCTATGAAGGAGTTGATGTGCGGTTTCTGGAGAAACACGCCTTCCGGGAAGTCAGTTTGGGAGATTATGTCTTGATGGGAGGCGAAATCGCGACCTTAGCCTTTATTGAGGCGAGCGTTCGTCTGATCCCTGGGGTTGTTGGGGATCCGACTTCTTTGCAAGAAGACTCGCTGGATGTTGCCACGGGACCTCTCCTCGAATATCCGCAGTATACCACGCCTGTCTGCTGGGAGGGCCGCTCTGTTCCTTCCGTCCTTCTTTCCGGGAATCATGGGGCTATCCAACAATGGCGGCAAGAGCAGGCTTGCGCGATAACGCGACAGCGCCGGCCGGACTTATGGAAACGCTACGTAGCCAAGCAACTCCCTTTCTAATTTACAATAAAGTAAGGAGAACCTATGGTGGAGCGGGTATCGAGTCCCACAGAGAGGGGGAATGGAGGAGTTCTTTTCTGATTGCGTTTATGTAGGAAGAGGAATTTCCTTCACGTTGCAATTGCTCACTGGTGGCTTTTTTCTAGGAATCACATTTGGGACGGTGCTTGCCATTCTGCGCCATAACGGCATCTGTACGCCTTTTGTTAAAGGGTTTGTTTCTTTGGTTCGGGGCACCCCGCTTATGTTGCAGATGAGTCTGCTCTATTTTGCTGTGCTGCCCCTTCTCAATATTCCCATGGAGGTGCTTTCGACAGGGATTTTATCCTTTGGAATGAACAGTGCCGCCTATGTGGCAGAGATTCTCCGAGGAGGGATCGAGAGTCTTCCTAAAGGTCAATTTGAAGCGGCGCAGACTCTTGGCATTCCACGCTTTTACATGTGGAGAGACATCATTCTTCCTCAAGTAGTTCGCAATATTTTTCCAACCTTAATCAATGAGATTATCGCGCTCCTCAAGGAAACAGCCCTTATTTCTGTTATTGGCGGAATGGATATTATGCGCGCGTCGCAGATGCTTTCTGCAGAGCAATTCTCTTATTTCACCCCGCTTTGTATCGCTGGGGGATACTACTATATTCTTGTCCTTCTGATCGAAAAAATAGGAAGAAAGTTTGAGCGCGCCTCTCATCACCGTCCAGCAGGCCTATAAGAGTTTTGGTACGGTTCGCGTCTTGGAGGCGGTGGATCTGACCATCAAGGCGCACAGCATCGTAGGTTTGGTGGGCCCTTCTGGAAGCGGAAAATCGACTCTTCTTCGCTGTATTCAGGGGCTGGATACCCTCGATGCCGGAGGGGTGACCTGTCGGGGAAAAGTCGGTTTTATGTTCCAAGACTTTCAGCTTTTTCCTCACATGACCGTGTTGCAAAATATTTTATATGCCCCTCGCCTCAAGGAAAAAGGAGCTGCGCTCGAACAGCGTGCGCAAAAAGTGTTGGAACAGCTAAAAATTTCGGCAAAATCCTCGGTTTTTCCTATGCATCTCTCCGGAGGGCAGAAGCAACGGGTTGCCTTAGCGCGTTGTTTGATGGGGCAGCCAGATATCCTCCTGTGCGACGAACCGACCTCGGGGCTCGATATCGTTACAACAACGGAAGTCGTCTCCTTACTCCAATCGGTTTGCGCTTTAGGGGTGACGATGGTTCTTGCTTCGCATGACCTGGAGTTTCTGGCACAAATCGCCACAAGGGTTGTTTTCCTCAAAGAAGGACATGTTGTTGCCGACGAGGAACCTTGCGATACCTCTTCCCTGAAAGAGCGATATACCACGATCTTTTCTCATAAAGAATGAGAGGTAAGATGATGATCTTCACCTCTTCCGCCTTCGGAAAATTTCGACCATAATTTGGAATCTTGCTTTTTGGAGAAGGCGATGTCAGGGCATTCTCAGTTCAAGAACATCATGTACCGCAAAGGCGCACAGGATGCGAAACGTGCCAAAGTTTTCACGAAAGTCATCCGAGAGATCACGGTGGCCGTGAAAACAGGGGGAGCGGATAAGGAGAGTAACCCTCAGCTGCGCGCCGCCTGGATTTCAGCCAGAGAAGCGAATATGCCGAAAGACACCGTAGAGCGCGCGATTAAAAAGGCGCTTGGTAACGATGATACCGCGACCTACCAAGAAGTTCGTTACGAAGGCTATGGGCCTGCAGGTGTCGCGCTGATCATCGAAAGTCTGACAGATAATCGCAATCGGACTTCTGCAGAGGTCCGTGCGGCTTTCAACAAATTCGGTGGCTCGATCGGGGAAACCAACAGCGTGAGCTATAAATTCGATCATCTCGGGTATCTCTTATTTCCGCGAGAAGCCTCGTCCTTGGACGCTCTTTTTGACATGGCTCTCGAGTGCGGGGCTGAGGATATCACAGAAGGAGAAGAAGGCTTCGAAGTCTTCTGTGCTCTCGAAAATCTAGGCACTGTGCGTGATGCCTTTATCGCTAAGCTCGGAGAGCCTCGGGCCGCGCGCCCTATTTGGCGTCCTAAAGCCCTACTCCCTGTTTCTCCAGAGACAGGACGTACCCTTCTCAAATTAATAGACGTGCTTGAGGATAATGATGATGTCCAAACCGTCATGACGGATGCTGATTTTCCGCCTGAGCTCCTGAGTGACCTATCCTAGCGCTCCTTCTTCCTGCCTACGCATTCTTGGTATCGATCCCGGCCTCAACGCGACAGGATGGGGCCTTATCACTTTCTGTAACAATACCCTTTCTCCCCTCGCGCAAGGGGTTATTACTACTTCCGTACGCCTTCCCTTTTCTTTGCGCCTTTGCCAAATCCACGAGGAGCTTTCCTTTGTCCTTGAAAAGTACCGCCCTCACGAGGCCGCCATTGAAAAGACGTTTGTCAATAACAATCCCCTCTCCGCTCTGAAGCTTGGAATGGCGCGAGGAGTAGCCCTGCTTGTCCCGGCACAGCATAAGATTCCTGTTTCCGAGTACGCAGCGACACGTGTCAAAAAAACAGTGGTTGGGGTGGGTCATGCCACGAAGGACCAAATCGCCCTCATGGTCCAACGCCTTCTTCCACGTGTTGGCTCTGTCCGAAAGGATGCGGCAGATGCACTGGCTATTGCGATATGCCATGCACACCACCAAAATATTCGTTCCTATACCATTAAAGAGGCATCCTGGTGATCACCCACCTAAGAGGAACTGTGGAAACGCAAAGGGAGGAAGAGCTTATCCTCGATGTGGGGGGCGTTGGGTATAAAATCGCTTGCACAAACCAAACATTGGAGAAAAACCGGACATTCGGCGCCACAGCTCACATCCTGACAGAACTCATTGTGCGTGAAGACGGATGGTTCTTGTATGGATTTTCTGAAGAGCAAGAACGGGCGACTTTTCGGCTTCTCACTTCCGTTCAAGGTATCGGCCCCAAGGTGGCCCTCGGAATCTTGTCCACTTTGGGTGTGGAACGCCTGTACGAAGCACTTCTTCACCAGGAACCCACCGTTCTATGCCAGGCGGAAGGCGTGGGACCCAAGCTGGCCCGACGCTTAATCAATGAGCTAAAGGACAAAAACATGTCCTTTTCTCTAATTTCCTCCACCGTATCAGGAGGCCCAGCGGATACACTCTTACAAGATGTCCTTTCGGCACTAGCGCATTTGGGGTATCGACGCGCAGAGGCTTTTGAGGTGGCAAACAGGATCCGTACCGAGCATCCCCAAATAGCCTTTGAGGAGCTTTTTCGAGAAAGTTTGCGCTTTTTATCTCCAGGGAAAGAAACGTAAGCCATGCATGACACCTTCCTTTCCCCGGCGGAAACACCTCAAGATGCCCCGGATATCGCTCTTCGACCACGG
>JAIRMZ010000099.1 GCA_031258355.1 Holosporales bacterium | reverse complement strand
CTTGATCCTTCCTTTTGGAAAGGGAAGCGTGTCTTAGTAACAGGGCATACAGGCTTTAAAGGTTCTTGGATAGTACTATGTTTGTATCACTTAGGTGCGCGTGTCGTGGGTCTTTCCCTTCCTCCAGAAACGACGCCGAACCTCTATACAGCTGCGGAAATAGAGTCTCTTTGCCACAGTCATTTTTGCGATATCCGGGAAGGTGCGCCTTTTGCTCAGCTAATTAAAGATGCTCAGCCTGAGATTGTCTTTCATCTGGCTGCACAGCCGCTCGTTAGACGAAGTTATTTCCACCCGATTGAGACTTTTTCAACAAATGTCATGGGAACGGTGCACTTACTGGACTCTTTGAGAAGAGAAGAAGCTGTTCGCGTGGTGGTTGTCGTGACGACAGACAAAGTCTATCGCAATGAGGGCGGATTTTGGGCGTATCGTGAAACAGATCCTCTCGGAGGACGGGACCCGTATAGCGCGAGTAAAGTCTGTTGCGAAGAAGTGGTTGAGAGTTACCGGCGGTCTTTTTTCGAAGGGCGTCAGGCGGCTGTGGCAACGGCACGCGCAGGAAACGTAATCGGAGGCGGGGATTGGGCGGAGGATCGTCTTCTTCCTGACATTATGCGCGCTTGGCAAGCGGGAATCGCTCTCAAGGTGCGCCATCCAGAGGCGGTCCGTCCATGGCAGCATGTTTTGGAACCGCTTTACGGATACCTTGTCCTCGCGGAAAAGCTTTGGGATGCACCAGATTTCGCGGGAGCTTACAATTTTGGTCCTTCTCCTGCGCAGTCCGCAACGGTGCACACAGTTCTCTCGCTTGTTCAGGAGGAGGGGATAAACGTACCTCTTGCTCCTATTTCGGAAGAAGAGCGCGCTTTGCCAGAAGCGCGTCATCTTTTACTTGATCCCGCGAAAGGAAAAGCTCTCCTAGATATCGCTTCGATCCTATCCTTAGAAGAGGCTGTGCACCGGACGCTTTCTTGGTATAAAGCTTATTACGACGGAAGAACACAAGCACAAGCCTTGTGCCTTTCAGACATCGAGAGTTTAGGGTGAGGGGGTAAGGTGAGCCAATTTACGATAACGGATTGTCCTTTAGCGGGATTGAAGCTGGTAAAGCGGACTTGTTTTGAGGATGTCCGCGGATATCTTTCGCGTTTTTTTTGTGCGGAGGACCTGAAGGCAGCGGGATGGAAAAAGCCTGTGGCGCAGATCAATCACAGTTATACTCTTCGAAAGGGAACTATTCGTGGATTGCACTTTCAATATCCCCCTCATGCGGAAGCGAAATTTATTAATTGCTTAAGGGGAAGTATTTGGGATATTGCGATAGATCTGCGTGCAGGATCCCCTACCTTTCTGAAGAGCCATGCAGAAGTCTTGTCTGCGGACAATAAACATGCTCTGCTAATTCCTGAAGGATATGCACATGGTTTCCAGAGTCTAACGGAGGATGTAGAGGTTCTTTATCTTCTCTCTCACCCCTATAAAAAAGAGGCGGAAGGAGGGGTTTGTTTTTCTGATCCAGCACTGGGCATTGCCTGGCCTCTCCCTGCAACGGTTGTTTCTGAAAGAGACAAGAACCATCCCCCTTTGACGAAAGATTTTCGAGGATTAGTCTTATGAAGTGTCGGCATTGCGGGGCAGAGGTCTTTCTGCCTTTTGTTGATTTGGGGTTCGCCCCTCCCTCGAACGCTTATCTTACGGAAGAAGATCTGCGTAAGCCTGAGAAGTATTATCCTCTCCGTGTTCTCGTTTGTCAGAACTGTTGGTTAGCTCAGACAGAGGATATTGTTTCTTCTTCTGAACTGTTTAACGCGCATTATGCGTATTTTTCTAGCGTTTCAAGAATTTTCTCAGAGCATGCACAACGATATGTCGAAATGATCACATCACGTCTTTCCCTTGCAGAAAAGAGTTTTGTCGTGGAAATTGCCTCCAATGATGGGTATTTACTTCGACATTTCGTCAAAGCTGGCATTCCTTGTTTAGGGATAGAGCCTACAGCGAGCACAGCGACTGCTTCTAAAGCGCTAGGCATTCCGACAGAAGAAAAGTTCTTCTGTGCCTCTTTAGGAAAAGAGGTTGCATCTCAATACCAGCAAGCGGACCTCATCATTGGGAACAACGTGTATGCACATGTGCCGGATATCAATGACTTTACACGAGGTCTGAAGGCTTTGTTAAAACCAACGGGGTGCATCACGTTGGAATTTCATTCGCTCATGTCACTCATTCGCGGTAAGCAATTTGATGCGATTTATCATGAGCATTTTTCTTACCTCTCCCTTTCCGTTGTCAGCAAGATTTTCAATCGTTGGGGGCTGCGTGTGTGGGATGCTGAAAAGATTTCAACACATGGAGAGAGCTTACGTGTCTATGGGTGTCATCAAGAAGAAGACCGTCCAGTTTCTCAAGCTGTCAAGGATTTTCTTGAGGAAGAAGAGCGTTTTGGTCTGTCACGTGCAGAGACCTACCAGACTTTTCAAACGCAAAGCGACACTATTAAAAGAGAGACACTTACCTTTTTCCTGGAACAAAACCGTTTAGGGAAACGTGTCAGCGCTTATGGAGCAGCAGCAAAGGCAAGTACCCTTCTCAACTACGCTGGCATCAAAAGGGATTTTCTTCCTTGTATTTGCGACGATGCCGTAGAAAAACAAGGGAAATATCTTCCAGGGAGTCATATTCCTATTCTTTCTCCACAAGCGCTAAGAGAAAATGTCCCTCATATTGTCTATATTTTTTCTTGGAATATAGTATCAGAATTTTTGAATGATATTTCGGATTTAAGAGAAAAGGGTGTAGAGTGCGCAACTTTTATACCTAAGATTAAAGTTTTCTGAGCGAGAAGCTCTTCTTCAGACTCCAAGTCCATCAGACAAAACGTAAACAAACCCACATTTAATAGGAAACGGACAAGACCTCATAGGTCTTGCTCCCGTTTGGAGAGTGGACTTCGACGGTATCGCCCACGCCTTTCCCGATGAGGACGCGCGCCACAGGGGAAGAAACCGAAATACGTCCTTCCTCCAAGTTCGCCTCGTCCACACCCACGATGCGGTATTTCAGTTCTTCTTCAGACTCTAGGTTCATCAAACAAACGGAAGCTCCAAATTTAATGTCTTTTCCAGAAAGTTTCGACACATCGATCACCTCCGCCTGCGCCAACCTACCCTCAAGATCAGCGATCCGCCCTTCAATGAAAGACTGCTTATCGCGTGCATACTGGTACTCTGCATTTTCCGAAAGATCCCCGAAAGCACGAGCCTCCGCAATCGCCTGGATGATCGCCGGCCGTTCCACAGCCTTTAATTGTTGAAGCTCCGCTTGAAGCCTATCAAATCCTTCCTGCGTCATCGGGTTTTTATTCATGGCCTTCTCTCGTTTAGAGAATAATGGGAGTTTAAGCCATATGTAAAGAATCAGCAAGCCGATAGGCGGCAACTTATCCTTGTTTCAAATGAAAAATTCTGTGTTGAATTTTTGATAAAATCACCATAAAAAACCACTATGGATGCTACTTCTGATCCCCCCAACCTTTCTCAGGAAGCCATTCCCGAAGCCCCAGATCCTCCATTCAATGGAGTGATCGAGGTGCAGGATGATCAAGGAAATTTACTCGCCAAAATGACATATGCTTCTGGTATTTTGGATGGACTTACAGAAATATTTTTCCCTTCTGGGGGAACGGCACAAAAATTGATGTATGCGCAAGGCCTCCTGTCTGGGGAGGCATTTCTCTATGCCGAAGACGGGCAAATGACGCATACTTTGACTTATGTGGACAATGTGCTGAACGGGCCTGCGGCTTTTTATCAAGGAGGTGCAAAAACGATGGATACCCTATATGTCAAAGGTGTGCAAGAAGGGAAGACCATATATTATACCCCCCAAGGGACGATTTCTGCAGAAGCTTTTTATAAAACGGGACAGTTAGAAGGTCTATTCACTTTTTTCGGAGAACAGGGGAATGTCATCCGGACGGCCTCTTATCACGCAGGGAAATTGGAGGGGCCAAGCATAACGTATTATCCGAATGGGCAGATCTTAGAGGAAGCGCTTTATCAAGCAAATCTCTTAGAAGGCGAGCGCCATCAATATTATGACGACGGTTCCCTCAAAGAAATCGCTGTTTTTGCGGAGGGAAAACCTCAGAAATCTGTACAATTTGATAAAAAGGGGAATGTTCTTCCTCCCCAGCAAGGAACCGCTTAGATGGGGCTTCCGGTTGTCCAAGGAGCGCTATGTCGGTGTTCGATGGGTATGGTTCCCACAGCGCTTAATTTCTTACCGACTTCTTGCGTTTTTTGCGGAGGTCCTCCTATCGGAACGATCATGGATGCTGCCCCTTTTCTCAACGTTCTTCCGTTCGGTCTTTGTACCAGCCTGGCTAATCCCGCAACAGCCGCGGCAACAGCGGCTGCTCTGGGGGTGCTCACACCTATGCCTTGCACTCTTGCTCTCATCCCGCCCTGGTTTGTCGGCAATCCCACTGTTTTGATCAAGACATTTCCTGCCCTTACAAACGACTCCCAGCTCATTTGCGCCTTTGGCGGGGTCATTAAGCCCCTTTTTCCAGGACAGGTGGTGGTCTCTTCCTAGGTCTGGAGAATTAAGTCTCAAAAGGCAAAAGGTCGGAAGAAGAAGGACCAGAGGGAGAGGGAGGAGGGGGAGGCAAGATTCCGATCGCTTTATACCCTTCTGTTGCCAAGACACGGCCGCGTGGGGTCCTTTGGATAAAGCCTTGTTGCAGCAGATAGGGCTCGATGACGTCCTCGAGAGCATCCCGCTCCTCAGAAAGAGCTGCCGCCAAGGTCTCCACACCTGCCGGTCCCCCATGATAGAAATCCGCAAGCGTCCGGAGATATCGGCGATCGAGACGATCGAGACCATTCTCATCGACCTCGAGCTCCCATAGTGCGTGGTCCGCCACGGTGCGTTGGATGACCTCTTCCTCTCGAACCAAGGCGAAATCCCGTACTCGTCGCAGAAGGCGTCCCGCAATGCGTGGTGTTCCACGAGAACGTCGCGCAATTTCCTGCGCGCCTTCCGCTGTTAATGTGATCTTCATCAATCCCGCACTCCGCGTAATAATGTGCTGCAGCTCTTCTGGCGCGTAAAAATCTAGACGCAACGGAATGCCAAATCGATCACGCAAAGGGGAAGACAGAAGACCTGAGCGTGTTGTCGCCCCTACTAGAGTAAAGGGGGGCAAGGTAATACGGACCGAGCGTGCGGCGGGCCCTTCTCCAATCATAATATCCAGCTCGAAGTCCTCCATTGCTGGGTAAAGTATCTCCTCCACAGCGGGGTTCAGTCGATGAATCTCATCGATAAACAGCACATCGTGAGGGTGAAGGTTGGTGAGGATCGCCGCTAAATCTCCTGATCGGGCGATCACAGGTCCCGATGTCGCCTTAAATCCAACCCCTAACTCCTGCGCAACGATTTGTGCAAGGGTTGTTTTTCCAAGTCCAGGAGGGCCGTAAAACAAAACATGATCCATCGGTTGCTTTCTTGTTTTTGCAGATTCCA
>JAIRMZ010000055.1 GCA_031258355.1 Holosporales bacterium | reverse complement strand
CTCCGACGGTAATACTTGCCCATAACGGAAGAGAAGGGATCTTACGCCAGTCCTTTAAGAACTCTCGCCAATTCCGTTTCTGATCGACTAAGGGATCCACGTTTCTTCCCCCTCCTGCTGGTGCGACAGTACGAAGGAAGAGGTAAAGAAGAAGTTAAAAAATGCAGCAAAAATTTCTTCTTGGAGGCTTAGCGGCACTTTTTGCCGGGCCTGCTCTTGTTGAGAAGCATACAAAACTCTTGTACTCTTTCCCTGTTTTCGCTAAGGGAGAGGGAGTGACGCGAGAGAAGATTGTTATTTCTACAGTAAGTCGGCTTTCCGGAAGGGTGCTATCCCCTGGGGAGCGGCGTGTCAATCAAGATATTCAAGCAAAAGATGTACGATTGGTTGGTCCAGAAGGAGAAATGATTGGTGTTGTGAGCCGCTTAGAAGCGCTTGAGAAAGCGCAAGCTGTGGGGTTGGATCTTGTTGAGATTTCTCCTAATGCTGTTCCTCCTGTGTGCAAAATCCTTAACTATGGTAAATTTCTCTACGAGAATCAGAAACGACGTTCTGAGGCAAAGAAAAAGCAGCATGTTACGGAAATCAAAGAGGTCAAGCTGACGCCGGTTATTGGCGAGCATGATCTCCAAGTAAAACTCACGAGCATACGGAAATTTCTCGAAGCTGATAACAAAGTGAAGCTCTCTTTACGCTTTCGAGGGCGCGAGATGATGCATCAAGAAATGGGATTGAATCTTCTCGATCGCGTAAAAGAAATTCTCGGGCCCCTCGCTAAAGTTGATCAAGCCCCTCAATTGGAAGGACGCAGCTTGCTGATGATCCTCAGCTCAGCACATCTCAAAGACAAACCTTCTGCGTAAAATGCAGGAACAGTATCGGCTGGCTATCGAGTCAGCTTGGCAGAAGGGTCCTGCCTTAACGCAGGTGGAGCGGCAAGAACTTGTCCCGATACTAGAGAATTGTCTCAGCGAGCTGGATGCAGGGCATTTGCGCATCGCGATAAAAACGGAAGCGGGCTGGAAGGTGGATGAAACCCTCAAAAAAGGGCTATCTCTCCTTCTTTCTTCCTGTCAAGCGCGACTTTTCCAAGATTCGTGGGTTTCCTATTGGGATCGTATTTCGATGAAAACCGCGGGATGGACCGAGGCGCAATTTCAGGCCGCAGGGTTTCGGATCTGTGCAGGGGCCATCGTCCGTTGTGGGGCCTATATCGCACCTTCTGTTGCGCTTATGCCAAGCTTTGTGAATATGGGCGCCTATATTGATGAAGGGACCCTAATCGATTCCTGGGCAACCGTAGGCTCCTGCGCACAGGTGGGAAAATGGTGCCACATTTCTGAGGGCGCCGCTCTTGGAGGTGTTTTGGAACCTATCCAAGCCTTGCCTGTGATCATTGAGGACCACTGTTTTATCGGGGGACGCGCAGGGATCTTCGAAGGTGTTCATGTTGGCGAAGGAGCTGTGATCTCCTCTGGGGTTATCATTAATGCTTCCACACACATCATTGACCGCGCAACGGGAAAACATACGCACGGCTTTGTCCCTCCTTATGCTGTCGTTGTTCCTGGTTCTTACGAGACTGCTCCTGGCTTGAGCCTTGCTTGCGCGGTTATCGTTAAGATGGCAGATGAACAGACGCGTGCTAAGACCAGCTTGAACTTTAGACTAAGAACGAAGTCAGAGAAAGCGCTTTAGTGAGGTGCTGTGGTTATTTTCCTTCCCCAACGACGTACGGGTTCTTCGATACAACGATGAGAGATTTCTACGAGGACAAAAAGGAGGCCGAGGAAGATGAAAAATTGCCCTGTGGCGTAAAAATCAGTACGCGCACCACTTTCTGTTTGAAAAAAGCCCATCTTTTCCACAAACCACCTGGTAAAGCTCGCGATGAGCGTGTGGAAAATATAAAAAGCGTAAGAACGCTTTCCGACAAAAGCAAAGAATGGAGCCATTAGACGTCCTCCTAACACCCCGTTACGGTCTTGCGCAGCAAGCCAGACAAGAGCGCCAGAACATCCTAAGGCGGGAACAGAACCATAAGAACCCTCATGATTGGTGAGACCAGGATAGATCCACAAGATGCCGATCAATAATCCTGCGCAACCACGTGTTCCCCAAGAAGCCTTTCCTTGAGAGGAAGGGGGCGCAACAGTTTTTAGAAAAGCGAGAAAAGCGCCAAGAAACAGGCCATCAATATTGCTACAAGTATGATAATAACTCGTGCCATCCATCCATGCGGCAGCTGCAGGACGCGCAACAAATAATCCAAGTGCACAGAGAGTTAACGCACAAAGAGCTTGACGGGAAGCGGTTTTAAAAAGAAGCAACAGAAGAGGCCAAAGGAAGTAAAATTGCCCTTCCACCGATAAACTCCAATAGGGGCCAAGGCCATTATAATGCATCGGTTCCGTTTCTAAGTAAGGGGGGATCGCCAGATTATAAACGCAAAAAAGATGCTCGATTCCAATGCGCAAAAGACTCAAGTCCCAATTGACACAATAAGGAAGGAGATCCTCCTCAAAAGCCCAGAAAAATATACCCAACGCGATCAAAAAATTGAAGAAAACCAATGGTAACAAGCGACACAGTCGTCGAACAAAGAAGCTCTTGAGCGTTTCGAAAGCTGCCCCTAGCCTTTCTAGGAAGGAAGGAAGTTCTTGAGCGGAAGCAAGATGTTTTGTCAAAGATGTCGTAATTACAAACCCAGAAATAACAAAAAACAGAGAAAGGCCAGATTTTCCTACTAGAAAGATATGTGGAAGAACGGAG
>JAIRMZ010000049.1 GCA_031258355.1 Holosporales bacterium | reverse complement strand
CATTACATACGAAAACACATTCGATATCGTTTTCTCTATAGGCGTTATCCATCATCTTGAGGATCCAGAAAAAGCCCTTCAGGCTATGGCACGAGCGGCAAAAGTTGGGGGAAAAATTGCCATCTGGGTTTACGGATACGAGAACAATGCCTGGGTTGTTCGCTATTTCAACCCCATTAGAAAAGCCTTATTCAGCAAATTACCTATTTCTGTGACACACTTCTTGTCTTTCTTTCCCGCCGTTTTCCTTTATGTACTCCTTCACCTCGGCATTGGGCGGATCGAGTACTTTCGTTTGTTACGCACTTTCTCATTTTCTCATCTCCGCTCTATTGTTTTCGACCAGATGCTTCCTTGCGTTGCCAATTATTGGACGCAGGAGGAGGTTCGCGCACTGATGGAAAGCGCCGGTCTTAAGAACGTACACCTTCAGCACGTCAACGATATGTCTTGGGCGGCTATTGGAGAAAGATAACTTATCAGCTACGTCTCCAGGAGGCCCTTAATGTGGAAAGAGATATGGTATCGGGTTACTCCTCTCTCCAACATCAAAGAGCATAAGATCTCTCTATTTTGATTTCCTTCAAAAAGTGTTCGTCGTGAGAAACGACGATCATAGCGGCAGGATAGGCACGGAGGAGATCAACCACATGATTACGTGTCTCCAAGTCGATGTTATTCGTTATTTCATCAAGAATAAGCAATCTCGGAGGGCGTGCGGCGATTTGTGCCAAGGAGAGGCGGGCCTTCTCTCCTCCGGAAAGTTGTTTTACGGATGTGTTCACTTCCTCATTCTTACGAAACAGAAAGGAGTTAAGATGCTTCCTGATCTCCGCCTGACTCCAAGAAGAGGGGCCGGCTTCCGCGATCACCTCAAGCGCTGTTTTGTCTTCCTGTAAATTCTGATAAAATTGATCTAGAATACCTATTTGTTCACGAAGAGGTGTCTGCCATTCTCCTTGGCGGATGACCTTTTTATCCCCCAAAAGACCTTTAAGAAGAGTCGTCTTCCCGCTCCCATTACGACCCATGATCGCAACACGCTCACGCGTTCGAATCGAAAGATGAATACGGGTGAGAATCATTTTCTCCGCAGTGTAGCCAACGGCTCCTTCAACGATATGGACCAACGTTCTGTCTCCAACTTCTTGATGTGAGAGGGAAAAGGTCGGGATTATCTTTTCAGGAAGATGTAGATCCTCTAACTGTGCGCGGAGCTCTTGTTTCTTATTGTCAAGAGCCTTTCTTTTGCCCCCTTGAGATTTTTCCGCTTTCATCGCCTTAAGATCTCCAGCGCTTTTCATCCATCGACTGGTCGCAACCTTTTTCTTTCCTGCAGCACGGCTTTTGGCCGCGCGCTCCTGTTCCTGCATCAACGCTTGATGAAGAGATTGTTGCTTTTGCGTTAGCTGCTCTATCTGATGCGTGAGAGAAAGGAATTGACGCTGCTTTTCAGCTTCATAAGCTTCATATTGGCCGCGAAAAATTGTGACCTTTCCCCCTTCGATATGCCACAAGATATCGATATTGCGATGCAGAAGTTCTTTATCATGCGTTGCAATGATGAGGGTGCCTGGGTAAGCCTGAAGCTTGCGGAAAAGACTTTGGCGATTGTCACCATCTAGGTGATTCGTTGGCTCGTCCAGCAAAAGAAGTGCCGGGTTCTTGACCAACGCTCGGGAAAGAGAACGGTGGAAGCATTCTCCTCCACTGAGAGGAACCTCCTCGAGAATTTGCGGGATGTAGGCCAGGGCTTCATCGGGAAAATTATTTGCAATCATGGTAAGTAAGGAGGATTTTCCACTGCCATTACGTCCGATCAGAGCGATACGATCTCCTGGTTCTATCACTGTTGAGAAATTCTCGAAACAGGTCTTATGCGGAAACGATAAATAATAATCTTGGATCTGAATCGGACGATGCACAGCTTTGCCTCCCTTAATCTGCTGAAAATCGGGCTGTATCGCCAACCCAAAAGCGATTTAGCGGAGGCTCTTCACAATCAACCTTTGCTCTCTATATACATATAAAAGATATCGTCCTTTTCCTCAAATTCATAAAGGAGTGATTATGGGGAAGAATGGGAGGCGTTGCCTTTACGCTCGTACGTCCAAGCATTTTCTATGTTGAGATGTCGAAATCGCTTGAGGGCACAGTATTTTTTAAAAAGTTCCTTCAAGTAATACGCATCATGAATGGAACGGATGCTTCCCGCAGCATAAGTGATCCATAGTAAGGTCCTTCCAAAATCTGCAAAGGATAACTGTCCCTCTTGTTTGTTTTCTGGAAAGAATTTTTTGTAGAAATCATGAAAGAAAAACTTAATGGCTGATATTTGATTTTTTGAAAGGACGTTCCCCTTCCAATCGATAAACGTTGGATTGGGTTGATTTGCTATCTTTTGCTTTGCTGAATAGTCTGGATGAGGGATGGCACCGTAAAACCTTGAGCTTCTTAAGGAAGGATCGAAGGGAACGTCAAGAAAGGCGCAGAGCGCTCCCATGACAGTATTAAAATTTCTATGGAGATCCGGCAGCGTAAGTAAAAAGATCGACCGCTCCGGACGCCAGAGGCGGCAGATATAGAAAACAGCGCAAAGCATTAGGGCGAAACAGCGCAGAAACTCCCCGTGATTTTCGTCATATAAGGCGTAAGATTCCAATCCACAAACCGGATTTCTGAGGGTAACAATAATTCTAGCGTGAGGAAAATCCTGCATAATTTTTTCTATTTGATTGGTTGAAGGCACCGGTTGTTCTTGCCCAATTTTCATGACACAAGACATCGGAGAGTGCAAATGAAAAAGAACACAAGTCAATTTTTCTAAACTTTTCCCATCAGCAAGCGCAAAAGCGATATGAAGAAGAAGGAAATATTCTTTTCGTTGACAAGGACCATACATTCGACAAAGCGAAAAAAATGTTTTATAAGAACAAGAAAAGTAACGTTCCTTCGCTACTGGATCTGCTTCTAATTCTTCATCTTCCAGACAAGGACCATTCTTTTCGAAGAACTCAATATACGTTTCTGGTAAGATAAGAGCGTGTTCATCTTGGTAAAAATCATATACGCTCGACATGGTGGGCGTCGTTGCAATTTCTTTATATTGCGCGAACAGTCCTTGTAAAAACATCGATCCTCCTCGTAAAGAGAACCCGATGACGGCAACCTGCATTCTCTCGACGGCGGAGAGCAACTCTTCGCGCGTAAATCCCAAATCCTCTGGAGGCATATTTTCTTTTACGTAAAAACCAAAGCCTAATTCTTGCGTATATGGTCTGAAGGCGCAAGGTATCTCCTTTCCTTTTCGTCCCAAAGGGGCGTTCTTCCTTTGACTTAGCAAAAGCACCATGATAACCAGGAATAGGAGTTTTGGAGGCAAACTGGTGGATGTATCTCCTTTATCTGCCCTTTCCCCTGAGGAATTGACGCGGACGCTCATCTCTTTCAAGAGCATCACCCCTCAAGACGCAGGTTGCTTGCCTTTTCTGCAAGATATTTTAAAAGGATTGGGATTTGCCGTTATTTTACATGAGCCCAAGAACCCGGGTGGGCCGAAGAACTTAAGTGCTGTGTATGGCACAGGGCAAAAAACCCTCGTCTTTCTCGGTCATACTGATGTCGTTCCGGAAGGAGACACAACTTGGGAAGGCTTTACACCAAGGGAAGAGAATGGATTCCTTTTTGGACGTGGTGTCGCAGACATGAAAGGCGGAATTGCTGCATTCATTGTGACAGCAGCGCATTTTATTCAAGAGTATCCCTCTTTCCCTGGAAAATTGGTCGTTCTGTTAACGGGAGATGAAGAAGTCGGCACCCCGGAAGGGATTCAAGCGCTTCTGCCTTGGGCTCCCGAGTACTACGGGCCTTTTACAGCCTGCTTAGTGGGAGAGCCTTCCAGCATCAATACGCTAGGTGATCACATCGCGATTGGGCATCGGGGCTCGCTAAACCTGCATATAAAAGCGCAAGGCATTCAAGGGCATGTGGCAAACCCAGAACAGGCACGCAATCCCATTCCTATTTTGCTGAAGTATCTCCAGAAAATAACAACGTATGTCTGGGAGCCAGACCCAGGAGATTTCGCGCCTTCACATCTAGAAATAACATCGATCGATGTAGGAAACCCTGTTTCTAACATCATTCCGGAACAAGCACAGGCCTATGCAAATATCCGATTTCACATTCAGCACTCTGCGCAAACCGTCGCACAACGACTTCAGGACCTTGCAACAGAAACCTCAGAGCATCTTTCTGTGGAGACGACGGCCAATGGGGAGGCTTTTCTTTGTCGGGATGTCTCCTTGATTCAAATCGCGGAAAGTGCAGTGCAAGAGGTCCTCCAAGTAACGCCTACACGTGGAACGGGAGGGGGAACGACGGATGGACGTTTTATCTCTCCTTATTGTCCCGTTATCGAGATCGGCATGGTCTCACGAACAATACATCACAAGAACGAATGCATTCCCCTTGCAGATTGCTCCCGTTTGACGCAAGTATACGAAGCCTTTTTGCGAAATTTCTTTCTAAGGGCGTAAGTGCCGCGAGGAAAAGGGTGCGATCTGCTATTCTTTTGATTGCTATGCTCGTTTGGGTTGGAAACTGCCAAGCGGTACGTGTTGAGAAAATCCATGTTGATGGTCTTCAACGTGTCGAACGTGAAACGATCTTGTCTTATCTCTCAGTCAAAGTACGTGAAGAATTCTCTCAGGAGGACATTGATTCTTCTTTAAAATCTTTGTTCAACACAGGCCTCTTTTCAGATGTGCGCCTTCGTGTCCAAGGACAAGAACTCTACATCAAGGTAGTAGAGCGCCCGATCATCAGTCGTATTGCTTTTGAAGGAAATGATAAGATCTCAGATAAAACTCTTAAAGAGATCATTAAAGACCGGATTGCTGTGCGGCAAGTACTGAACAGAGCGCTTGCGCAAGAAATCTCAAAGGATATCCAGCAAGCCTATCAGGCAAGGGGGCACTTTTCCGCTGCTGTAATCCCTCAGATCATCCGCCGACCGGAGAATCGCGTAGACCTGATCTTTTCCATTATAGAAGGCCTCCCCGCTACGATAAAACGTATCGTCTTCGCAGGAAATGAACACTTTTCTACGGATGCGCTCATCGATGAGATTGCCACAAAGGAGGATCGCTGGTGGCGCTTCTGGGGTTATGACGATATTTACACACCCGAACGATTAGAAATCGACCGACGCATGCTCAGAAAGTTTTATCAAAAGAACGGGTATGCTGACTTTAAGGTTCTTTCCTCCGTTGCTGAATTAAGCATTGATCGAAAGGATTTTTTCGTTACTTTTGTCGTAGAGGAAGGGATCCGCTACACCGTAAAATCGGCTTCTCTACGCTCGGATATTCAGGGCTTGAGCAGCATGGATCTCATCTCTTGTATCGCCCTTGAGCAAGGGGATGTTCTGGATGCAACCCTCATCGAAAAGACTGTCGGCGCCATAGAGGAGAAAGTGGGAACACAGGGGTATGCTTTTGCCGTTGTTGAACCAAAAATCACCTTTCATCGTCAAGAAAAAACAGCAGATGTCCTTTTTATCATTCAGCGTGGCCCAAAGAACTTCGTGCAACGGATTGAAATCGAAGGGAACAGTCGAACATTGGACTCTGTGATTCGGCGAGAAGTGCAATTGCATGAGGGCGATCCTCTCAATGCAACAAAGATGAAAAAATCAATTCAACGCATTCGTGACCTTGGTTTCTTTGAAGATGTTCGTGTTGGGGTTGATTCTGGGATCCAGCCTAATGCCCAAGTGATCAAGATAGAAGTCGATGAGAGATCGACGGGCCAATTTAAGTTTGGTGTCGGTTTTTCCACAGGCGATGGTTTTACGGTGATGTGCGGCTATGAGGAAAAGAATTTCCTTGGAGGGGGCAAAGCCATAGACCTAAATATCTCCTATGCCCCTCGTTACCACAATGTCTATTTTGATATTTGCGAACCGTTCTTTTTAAATCGTCCCCTTCTCGCAGGAATCGCTCTTTCCACCTACAAAAGAGACCGTTCTAGAGCTTCTGGTTACAAAGGAACTTCACATGCTATGGATATCTATATGGGATATGCACTTTCCGAGAATTTATGGCATCGTGTCGGGTATAAAATCAGTTTGGATGATATCGAATCGCATGGTGATGATAAAAGTCTCTCTTACGTAGAAAAAGAGCAATTCGGGCAGAGCGTCTGCAGCCAAATCCATTCCTCTCTAATTTATTCGGCCTTGGACTCTCGCCATGATCCCAAGAAAGGATATAACTGTTTTTTGAAACAAAGTGTCGCTGGAATCGGCGGAAGCGTCGCGTTTTTGCGTAATGAGCTTGGAGGTAGTTATTACTATCATCTTGGCGAAAATTGGGTTCTTGTCTCTCGCCTGCGTGGAGGCGTTATCTTCAAGGGGCGTCTCCTTGACCGTTTTTCTCTTGGAGGAGATACGTTCCGTGGATTTGAGACCGATGGCCTTGGTCCACGCGAACGTCGTACAGAAAAAGCCGTATATGGGCAACGCTACTATTTTGGCACATTCCTTGTGCGTATCCCTTTTGGATCAGCTTTGGGTTTAAGGGGGGTTACCTTTGTGGAGTATGGCAATGTCTGGGGAACGCGATTTTCAAAAGAAGAAGTTCATGACAGCCGAAAGATGCGTGTCTCTGGGGGGGTAGGTATTGAGTGGTTCTCCCCATTTGGCCCCATCGGCGTCAGCATCAGTCGTGCTTTTGTTAAGGAACCTTATGATAAAACACAATCCATCCAGTTAACGGGGTTGGTTCCATGAGGATAAGAGGGAGGATTCTTGGCGTTTTTTTTCTCTTTCTGCAGAGTTCTTTTGCGACAGAGAGAGAGACGCCTTTTCAAATCGGAGTCGTGGATATAGAGTACATCAATGAGCATGCTGTCGAGATGAAAGTGACTCGAGAAAAAGTGGATCGACTACGAGAATCTTTCCAGAGTAAAATTGCGGAATTGGAGAGAAAGGTGAGAGAAGAACGTCAAGCCCTTGACAACGATAAAGGAGGCTTCTCTTCAGAAGAACGGGAAACACGAGAGAGTTCCTTAGAGCGGAGGATTGCACACCTCCAGCAAATGGCTCAGCAGTATAAAAGTCGTTTGGAACATGAGCTTGGAGTCTCTAGAGAGAAATTCTCACAACGTTTTCAGTCTGTCATCGCACAGATCGCTCAAGGACGAGGGTTAAAACTAGTGATCACTAAGAGCGCCGCTCCCTACTTCGTACAAGGGAGCGATATTACCCCTCTTGTCCTTAAGACGCTTGATGCAGCAGCGCCCCCAGCACCCCCTGTGGATTCTCCTGAAAAAAATGGCTCTGCCCATGATTAATCAGAACTTTCATGGGGAATCTATTCCTCAACGAGTGTCTTTCTTGGCACAGATCTGTGGAGCAACACAGAAGCCCACCGGCCAGGATAAGTTCTTATCAGGAGTTGCAACGCTAGAAAAAGCAACGCCTGACGATCTTTCTCTCTTCTCGCATACCCGATATGCAACCGACCTGAAAAAGACTAAGGCTGGCGCGGTTCTTGTAACTGCCCAGGCAGCTACTGATGTTCCTAAGGGGTGCCTGGCGCTTATTGTTCCCAACGTCCTTCTTGCCTATGGGCAGGCTGTTTCCTTCATTTATCCGGAAAGCCGTTCTTCCAGTACTGTTCATAAAACAGCTTATGTTGATCCTTCGGCTCAGCTTGCGAGAGACGTCTCCGTTGGACCTTATAGTGTTATTCAAGCGCATGCCCAGATAGGGGAAGGAACAACGATTGGAGCGCACACAGTAATCGGGCCTCATGTTGAAATCGGAGAACGTTGCCAGATCGCTGATCATGTAACGATCTCCTTTGCGATTATCGGAAACTTCGTCCGTATCCATGCTGGGGCACGTATCGGAGAACCAGGATTTGGTGTTATTCCCACCCCGCAAGGACCTGTATTCATCCGGCAGCTCGGTTGTGTACGTATCGGATCTCAAGTCCGTATAGGAGCTAACACGACGATCGACCGTGGTAGTATCGATGATACGGTGATTGGCGACGGAACAGTTATAGATAATTTAGTGCAAATAGCGCATAACATCCATATAGGGAAAAACTGTACTCTCGTCTCTCAGGTAGGCCTTGCGGGAAGCTGCAGCCTTGGAGACAATGTGGTTTTAGCGGGAAAAGTAGGTGTTGCTGGGCATGTCCATATTGGAGAGGGGGTCACTGCTGCCGCAAAATCTGGAATTACGCATGATATTCCGGCAGGAAAGACAGTTGGCGGATTTCCCGCAGAAGAAGTCGTCGTTTGGCGGCGTCAGGTGGCAACTTTAAAGAACTTGGCTAGGAGAAAGACAAAAGACGATGCAACAAGGAGAAACGCTTGACACAGCGATGATCCGGCGGTGCCTGCCGCATCGCTACCCGATTTTGATGATCGATCGTGTAGAGCAATTTGAGCCAGATAAACGTGCCGTGGGTATCCGATGTCTATCCTCTAATGATCCTTTTCTTCAAGGTCATTTCCCTGGGCACCCTGTAATGCCTGGCGTCCTAGTTATAGAAGCAATGGCGCAAACTGCAGGCGTCCTTGTCGTCAAAACATTAAATCTCGTGGACTCCGGGAAGCTGGTGTATTTTATGTCGATCGAAAAAGCGCATTTTCGTAAACCGATTTTCCCAGGAACGACCTTACACCTCATTATCGAAAAGGAGCGTAATCGAGGGCCTGTTTGGCGTTTCAAAGGTCAAGCGTGTGCGGAGGATAAACTGATGGCAGAAGCCGTGTTCACCGCTATGATTGTCGATCCGCCAACAGCATGATAAAAAAATTACATCCTTCCCAAAAGGGGGAGATTCACCCAACAGCTTGCATTTCTCCTCAGGCGCAATTAGGAGAGCGAGTATACGTAGGTCCGTTTTGTGTTGTCGGGCCAGATGTTGTTCTCGAAGAAGATGTGACACTGGTCTCCCATATCTGTCTTGAGGGACGAACGACGATTGGGGCACGCACAAAAATCTACCCTTTTGCTTCCATCGGTTTCCCTCCCCAGGATCTAAAATATCGTGGAGAGCCTTCGGAGCTCCATATCGGCACAGACAACGTGATTCGTGAATACGTCACGATGCAACCAGGAACGGAAGGAGGGGGCATGGTTACGACGATTGGAAACCATGGCCTTTTTATGGCAAGCGTTCATGTCGCCCACGATTGCCATGTGGGCGATCACGTCATCATGGCTAACAATGCGACACTGTCGGGACATGTCACCATTGGAGATTATGCCATCATTGGAGGATTAGCCGCTGTCCACCAGTTTGTCCGCGTGGGGGCACACGCGATGATTGGTGGCATGTCCGGCATCGAACGTGACCTTATTCCTTACGGAACAGCGATAGGAGAGCGGGCAAGTTTGACGGGATTGAATATCGTTGGCCTTAAGCGCCGAGGATATACACGAGAGGAGATTCAAAATTTGCAGGCTGCTTATGCGCAGATTTTTACAATCCCTTCGGAAACACTTGAAGCTCGTGTTAAGAAAGTGCGTGCTTCTTTCCCACAGATTCCCTGTCTCCAAGAACTTCTTAACTTTCTAGAGGCGCCAGCGCAGCGCTCTTTTTGCCTACCAAAAGGCTACCCCATTCCGGAAAGCTAAATGCGCCTCGGCCTCCTCTGTGGTCACGGTGCTCTTCCTATATTGCTCGCCCAGGCGCACCCTCAGTTGGCGGCCCTTGTCTTCTTTGAGGAAAAGCCTGCAGTACCTTTTCCCGATATCCCTCAACTTTGCACAACGTTAGGGAAAATAGGGGCCATTTTGCAATTTTTAAGAACACACGATGTCGATACACTCCTCCTCGCGGGCAACCTCAGACGCCCTTCTTTCGCAGAACTCAGATTTGATGCGATCGGTTTAAAGTGGAGTACTCGCCTCGGAAAACAGTTTTTTCAAGGAGATGATGCCCTGCTCCATGGTGTGATCACCCTCTTGGAAGAAGAAGGATTTACGATTCTCGGCCTTTCAGATGTGATGAGCTCTCTCCTCACACCTGCTGGAGTCTTGACCACTAGTCACCCCACTCCTGCAGAAGAAGAGGATATCGAGACGGGCTGGCGCGTTTTGCATGCTCTTGGCGTGATGGATATTGGGCAAGCCGTTGTTGTCCAACAAGGATTGGTTCTAGGAGTTGAAGCAATAGAGGGAACGCAAGCCCTTATCCACCGTTGTGCCCCCCTCCAACGAACCGGATCGGCCGCTATCCTTGTTAAAGGGGCAAAGCCACAGCAGGATATGCGCATAGATGTTCCAACGGTGGGAGAAGAAACGATGGAAGCTCTCCGGACTTCTGGATTCCGAGGGGTAGCACTAGAAGCAGGAAGGACTTGTCTCCTCCAAAAGAAATCGGTTATTCAACAGGCGAACATCTCTTCCCTATTCGTCATGGGTGTTCATCGTGCTTTCTCATAAAACGATTTTTAT